>QNXT01000014.1 GCA_003973505.1 Bacteroidota bacterium | reverse complement strand
ATTATCGGCCTTTCCAGCCAACTGCTTTGATGCCATTCCCATTACTTTTCCCATATCTTTCATGGAAGAAGCTCCGGTTTCAGCTATTATTTTTTCTACAACCGCTTTTATTTCATCCTCCCCCATTTGCTCTGGCAAATACGCTTGAATAATACTGGCTTGGTAAAGTTCTTCCTCAGCCATATCATCACGGTTTTGGGATTTGAATATCTCAGCAGACTCCTTACGCTGCTTAATCAGCTTTTGTAAAGTCTTTAACTCTAACTCTTCAGGCACTTCAGCAAAACTCGTATCCTTACCTGTTTTGATTAAAAGCAATGCTGACTTAACTGCTCGTAAAGCCTCTAGTTTGCGCTTATCTTTGGCAATCATTGCTGCCTTTATATCGCTATTAATTTGAACTTCTAAACTCATAATTAATCTACATTATCGTGTAAAAAGGAATTATTTGACTTAATTTCACCGGTTTCGGAATCCAAAGTATAACGACTTACATTTGTTTCGTCAGCTGAAGGAGTATCAGAAAGAGCCACACCACGACGTACATAGGCTGGGGTGTTTTCCATTTCCAATAAATCTTCATTTCTTGCAAAACCACGACTCAAACCTCTCAAACGGTTAATGCGTTCATCTGCTTTTTTCTTAAAAGCCGTATCAATATTTGGCTGCGCTTCTTCCTTATTGATATTATGTTGATTTTCTGGAATTTTAACAGGTTCTGCATCATCATCCAAAGAATAAATGGTAATATTTTTAGGTTCATTTGGCTGCTCTACAGGAGCGTTTGCTGTATTACCCATTTGCACTTCAGGTTGAGGTGTTGCAGGTGTTGATTTTGGCTCAGCTGGACGCGTAACAATTCGCATTCCATCATCCTCTTCAACAACATTTTCAGTTTTTTGTGGGTTCTTCTCCTCTTTGGTATCATCTAGTTTATGAACTACCTTTTCTGCTACTTTATTTCTTTTTGCAGAATATTCAACATCGCTATTCGTAGCAAAACCTGTTGCGATAACAGTAATACTAATGCTATCTTCTAAACTTTCATCTTGACCATTACCCCAAATCATTTCAGCAGTAAGACCTGCTTCTTCTTGTATATAATCGGTAATCTCAGCCACTTCGTCCATCGACAACTCTTCAGTACCCGAAGCCATGTATAATAGAATATCGCTAGCACCCTTAATATCATTATCATTCAATAAAGGAGATGCCAAGGCCATTTCTACGGCTTTCAATGCACGTTGCTCGCCAGATGCACGACCTGTACCCATAATAGCAACACCTGAATCTTTCATTACTGTTTTCACATCCTCGAAGTCAACGTTGATATAACCTGTTACAGTAATTAGTTCTGCAATCCCTTTAGCAGCATCAGTCAATATATCATCAGCTTTTGAAAAAGCCTCACTCAATTTAAGATTACCGTATAAATCTCTAAGCTTATCATTGGAAACAATAAGCAAGGTATCCACATTGGCTCTTAGCTCTTCAAGTCCTGAATCGGCTTGCATACGACGCTTACGACCTTCAAAACCAAAAGGAATTGTAACAATACCTACGGTAAGGATTCCCATTTCTTTTGCCACTGCAGCAATCACAGGAGCAGCACCAGTACCTGTTCCGCCACCCATACCTGCTGTAATAAACAGCATCCGTGTATTGCCTTCAAGCATTTCACGAATTTCTTCAATATTTTCAATGGCGGCATTCTTGCCAACTTCAGGGATAGAACCAGCTCCACGACCGTCAGTAAGGCTTGCACCCAACTGAACTTTATTTGGAATCGGACTCATATCCAAGGCCTGCGAGTCGGTATTGCAGATAATGAAATCTACCCCACGAATCCCTTGTTTAAACATGTGATTGACAGCGTTCGAACCTCCGCCACCAACACCAATAACTTTAATAATCGAAGACATTTCCTTCGGTGCATCAAACTTTATCATAAGTCAAAATTTTATTTGGTTAAATTTAATTCTATATTCTTTGTCGTGAAAAAGCACAAAAGCCTATTTATTAACCTTGCATTGTTAATTAAACTAACTGTATTTGAAGCTCTTTAACGACATTTAAACTGCTTTTAAAAGCTTACTATTAATCTACATCCTCTTCAAAAAACTCACGTCCTCTTTTCAATATTGAATCGAAAAAACTTCCTTTTTTCTCTTTATCGCTATGCTCTTTAACATGACTTTGAGGCTCTTGGAGTTTATCTGCATTTTGCAAACCCTTGATAACAAGACCGATACCTGTAGCAAATAAAGGGCTACCTAATTCCTCAGGCACATTACTTGCAAGATGCTCGTTTGGCAATCCAATACGGGTATCCATTCCTGTAAGGAATTCAAATATTTGCGCAATGTGTTTTAACTGAGCACCTCCTCCAGTCAATACAATACCACCGATCAGTTTCTTTTCGTAACCCGAATTTTGAATTTCGTAGAACACATGCTCTACAATTTCTTCCACACGAGCTTGAATAATCGATGCTAAATTTTTAAGTGTAATCTCTTTTGGATTTCGCCCACGAAGTCCAGGAATGGAAACAATTTCCTCTTCTTTATTTTCGCTTGCCAAAGCCGAACCAAATTTCACTTTCAAGGCCTCAGCCTGATTGGAAATAATACTACAACCTTCCTTTACATCCTCAGTAATGATGTTTCCACCCAAAGGAATCACTGCGGTATGACGAATAATTCCATCTTGGAAAATAGCAACATCGGTGGTACCACCACCAATATCAACCAAAGCAATACCCGCTTCCTTTTCTTCTTCACTAAGCACAGCTTCTGCTGAAGCCAATGGCTCTAAAATCAAATCCTCGACTGTCATCCCCGATTTCACCACACATTTGTTGATGTTTTTGGCAGCTGTAATCTGACCTGTGATAATATGGAAATTCGCTTCCAAGCTAATACCAGCCATACCTATAGGGTCTTTTATACCCACTTCTTTATCCACTATATATTCTTGAGGAATGACATGAATAATCTCTTCGCCAGGCTGCATAACAAGCTTATGCATATCTTCAATCAAAGTATCAATATCTGCCTGATTCACTTCATCATCCAAGCTATTTCGGACAAGGTTTCCACGGTGTTGGTGGCTTTTTATGTGCTGCCCGGCAATGCCCACATGCACATAATTAATATTAACACCCGATTTCAACTCGGCCTCATCCACAGCTCGACGAATGGATTGTACTGTTTTTTCAATATTGGAAACCACCCCTCGACTTACGCCTATGGATGGTGCTTTTCCATAACCGAGAATCTCAACTTTCCCGTATTCATTTCTTCGCCCAACAATACAGGCAATCTTTGTTGTTCCTATGTCTAAACCGACAATAATTTCTGATGGTTCCATAACGCTATTTTTTGGTGCACACTATTTGATCTTTATACTTTAAATTCACGGTTCTATATTTTCCCCAAGCATTGTAGTCTTTGGCTTTTTGATAAAAAAGCAAAAGTTTTTCAAATTTCTCAGGAACGTCTTTGGCCGCACCAAAGACTATACGATGACGCCCCACAAGGGGAATCAATTCAAATTCATTTTTAGCATTCACATGCATTTGAGCAATTTCTTTTTTCAGGAATTCATCTCCATCGATGGCTCTAGCAATTTGATAAATATCGCCCAAAATGCTATTTGTCATAATACTATCCTTATAGGCTTTATCTTCATTTTTTCCATAAAAGCTGAAAGCCGGGATATTGCCATTACATACTATCACATCGGCAGGGAAGCCATATCGTTTTGGGATAATATCACCCGATTCATCAATATAATAGGATGCTCCACTGCGATCAATCACAACTACGATGGCACGTCGCTGCTTAATATTTAAGACCACATCGCCATTTATACTTTTGAATGCATCAGCATCAAGAACATAAGGGATTTCCTTCACTTTTATTTCCAATTGCTCAACATTAATATCAGCCATTGGGCGACCCTGCAAAGAATCGAAGCGATGCTTAATAAACTGCCGCACATCATCATAAGTAAGGAAAACATCCGATTTAGCTCCTTGCGATTCATAATCGATATTAATAACCACATTTTCGCAAGCCCTTTGATTATAATACATTCGGGAATAAACCAATGCTGCTACAAACAATACGCTTGCAACACTCCAAAGCACTATTTTCAATACTTTTTTCATTAGCTTAATAGTTTTATTTTCACGGGCTCCAATAAGCGATCAATATCCCCTGCTCCCATCATGATTAACACTTCCGTTTGATTTGCATTTACACAATCCACCAATTCCTCTTTTGCACAAAGCCTTTTATTTGCCAAAATTACTTTTTCCAATAGCACTTTCGAATCAACTCCTTCAATCGGCTTTTCGCGAGCTGGATAAATATCTAACAAAATCAATTCATCAAACTGGGATAAAACATTGGCAAAATCATCCATAAAATCACGTGTACGACTGAAAAGATGCGGTTGAAATACTGCTGTAATTTTCTTCGATGGAAAAAGTGAACGAGCAGCTTGCAAACAGGCTTTTATTTCTGTTGGATGATGAGCATAATCATCAATCATCACCAAATCATCGGTTTGAATTAAAAACTCGAAACGACGGTGTACGCCTTTATAATGGAATAAAGCCTCTGCAATTTTATCTGCTGACAATCCATATTTTAAGCAAGCAACACTTGCTGCAATCGCATTTTCCACATTATGATTTCCTGGCAATTGTAATCGAATAGTGGCTAAGGTTTGTTCTTTGGCTTTCCATTCAAAAAGGGTTCTTCCTTTCTCAATACGGATATGATCTGCATAAAAATCAGCTTGAGAACTTGCCGAATACGACTGATAACTACCCTTAAACCCAGGTGATACATCCAAGCTACACTGACTTATAAGCCAACCCTCATCATGAATTTGCTCACTAAACATAAAGAAGGAATCCTTCAATAGCTGAGCATTGGAATAAATATCTAAGTGATCGGCATCCATAGAAGATATAACCGCTATATTTGGATGCAAGGTCAAAAATGAACGGTCAAACTCATCAGCCTCAACCACCATTACCTTAGCATTTTCACTCAACACTAAATTGGATGCAAAGTTATTGGCAATCCCGCCAATAAAAGCATTCACAGCCACATTATTATACTTTAGAATATGAGCAACCATACTAGTAATGGTTGTTTTACCATGAGTACCTGCAATGGCAATAGTAAAATAATCCTTGCTAATTTCTCCAAGAATTTCGCTACGCTTTAGCATAGGAATTGCTGTGGTTTTTAAATACTGAAATTCTTTATGATCGGCAGGAATAGCAGGTGTATAAATTATAAGTTCGGTTTTATCAGGAATTAAATCAACCGAATCGGTAAAATGAATATCAATACCCTCTTGAATCAAACGGTCGGTCAAAGGGCTGGGTGTACGGTCGTAGCCACTCACTTTTTTTCCATAGAAATTAAAATAGCGAGCTAAGGCACTCATGCCAATGCCTCCAATTCCAAGGAAATAAATATTTTTAACCGTTTTCAAATTCATCATCATTCTATTTTAATAGCGTCATTGCCACTCCCACAATAGCATCTGTTGCATCGCTCACTGCCAATGAGGTAATATTTGTTTGTAGTTTATTTCGATATTCTTCATCTTCCACCAATCTAAGAATCTCAGGCATAAGCTTTTCATTTTGCTCGGCATCTTTTACCAAAACAGCGGCATTATATGTTACCAAAGCCAAAGCATTTTTTGTTTGATGGTCTTCAGCCACAAAAGGCGAAGGCACAAGTATAATCGGTTTCTTAACAGCGCAAAGCTCGGATATGGCAATAGCTCCCGCACGCGACACAACAATATCAGCTGCGGCATAAGCCAAATCCATTTCTGTTATAAAGTCGTAGGTTTTCAAGCCATCCTTATTCAAATCGAGCAAGGCCGCTTTCGCCTTAGGCGCATAGCCTTTTCCTGTTTGCCAAATAAGCTGAATATCCTTTTCAATAAAGGTTTTCAAATTGGATTCAATGGCTTCATTTATTGTACGTGCTCCTAAACTACCACCCACAACAAGTACAATGGGCTTGTCCTCTTTCAAACCAAAGAACTCCAATGCACGAGCGCGTTTTCCCTCAATTTCAATCACTTCTTTTCGAACGGGATTACCCGTAAGGAAAATCTTATCCTTTGGAAAATATTTCTCCATATTATCATAAGCCACGCAAATTTTATCCACTCGCTTAGAAAGAATAATATTAGTAATCCCAGGATAGGAATTTTGCTCCTGAATCATTGTGGGAATACCCATTTTAGATGCCTTATATAATGTTGGACCACTGGCAAATCCTCCAACACCAATTACCAGATTGGGCTTAAATTCTTTTATAATCTTACCCGCTTTATGCAAACTTGAAATAAGCTTAAATGGAAAGCTCAGATTTTTAGGGCTCAAACTTCGTTGAAAACCACTTATCCAAAGCCCTTCGATAGGGTAACCCGCTTTGGGAACCTTCTCCATCTCCATTTTATCTTTGGCTCCAACAAATAAGATTTCCACATCAGCCAACTTTGCTTTCAAAGCATTGGCAATGGCAATAGCTGGAAAGATATGACCACCTGTTCCACCTCCACTAATTATTATTCTCCATTTAGCTTTTTGCATAGTTCATATTTTTTGAAGTTCCTACATTATCTAATTCCTCATCACCACTATTTGCTTGCCGGCTCACACTCAGAATAATACCGATAGACAAACTGGTAAACCATAAGGAAGTTCCTCCCATACTTACTAAGGGTAGCGGTTGACCGGTAACAGGGAGTAAATTTACTGCAACGCCCATATTTATCATGGCTTGAAACACCAAGGAAAATGCTAAACCAATGGATAAAAAGGTTCCAAAAGTACCAGGACTTTTGAGTGAAACCCGGACAGATCGGTAGAGTAATATGAGGTATAACAATACGACAAATCCACCTCCTACAAAACCATATTCTTCAACAATAATGGCAAAAATAAAGTCGGAATATGGGTGAGGCAACATATTTTTTTGAACACTATTACCCGGTCCTTTGCCCATAAGACCTCCTGTAGCAATAGCAATTTTAGCTTGATCGGCTTGAAAATTCGCATCTTCATCATCACTATTTACAAAGTTTTCGATACGCGATGTCCAAGTAGATGCACGAGGCAGTAAACTTGGAAAGACGGTAGCCAAAGCAAATAAAAGCATCGCTGCCATCACTATGGTTCCCACGATAACAGCAAGGTGCTTAATACGAATCCCCCCAATAAACATAACGACAAAACTCGCTGCAAAAAGTACTGCCGCAGTAGAGAAATTGGCAGGAAAAATCAGTATTACAGTAAATAGAATGGGAAGAAGTACTTTAGCTAAAACATTTTTGAAATCGGCAATACTATCCTGATTTTTAGAAAGCACACGGGCTAAAAACATGATTAAAGCAAGTTTGGCCAAATCGGAGGTTTGGAAACTCACATTAACAACAGGAATCATTAACCAACGACTAGCCGAATTAAGATTCGTTCCCGAAATCAAGGTAAATAGCAATAGCGGAATGGTAATATAAATAGCAATTTGGGCAATACGAGAATAGATACGATACGAAACTTTATGAGCCAACCACATCATAAACAAACCACTAAACATAAGAAATCCGTGCTTTAAGATATAGTACTCTGTATTGCCTCCTTGATATTTATAAGCCAAGGAAGAAATGGAAGTATATACCGCAAGCATCGAAATCATAGATAGTAGAATGGCTACACCCCATATCGCTCTATCACCTTCTAAATATTTCCAAACTGCTTTCATCATTCCTATTTTCTATAAATCGTGAACTGCTCTTTTGAATTTTTCGCCACGATCTTCATAATTTTCAAATAAATCGAAACTAGCACAAGCTGGCGAGAGCAATACCACATCACCAGGAAGTCCCAAATAAAACGCACTTAATACAGCCTCAGAAACATCTTGAGTATCGATAATTGTATCGACAATGCTCCCGAAAGCCTCATGAATTTTCGTATTGTCTTTGCCCAGGCAAACAATGGCCTTTACTTTATCATGCACCAATTCCATCAAAGCAGTATAGTCGTTTCCTTTATCCACGCCACCCGCAATCCAAATCACGGGTTTGTTCATCGATTCCAGAGCAAACCATGCAGAGTTTACATTCGTCGCTTTAGAGTCGTTAATAAATTCTACACCGCGTACTTCGTTTACTTTTTCCAAACGATGCTCCAATGATTGAAAATCGCTCAAGCAGTTTTTGATGGTTTCTTTACGAAGATCTTGTAATCGAGCAGCAATTCCACCTGCCATGGAATTATACACATTGTGTTTTCCTTGTAATGCTAATTTTTCAATTGTCATAGTTAATATATCTGAGTTTATATTTATATTTATTTGGTTATCTATTAAATACGCCCCCTCGGAGCTGAGTTTTTCTTTAATACTAAATGGGAATATTCGAGCCTTTACTTCACGCATTTGCAATTCAGCTAAGATCACTTCATCATCATGATTATAAATAAAGGCATCATCGTGAGCTTGATTTTGAATAATTCGAAATTTTGAATCCACATATTTTTGGAAATCATAGTCGTAGCGGTCGAGGTGATCGGGGGTAATATTGGTAAGAATAGCCACATCGGCCTTAAAGCGATACATATGGTCGAGTTGAAAACTACTCAACTCAAGCACGTAAAAATCAAATATATTCTCAGCCACCGACCAAGCAAAACTTTTACCAATATTTCCAGCCAAGCCCACATTCAAACCCGCTTTTTTATACAAATCGTAGATAATAGATGCTGTGGTTGTTTTCCCATTGCTACCTGTCACACAAATCATTTTTGCATCGGTAAAACGAGCTGCAAATTCGATATCCGAAATAATAGGAATCTCCTTGGAAATCGCTTTTTGTATAATGGGAGCCGAATCCGGAATTCCCGGGCTTTTTATAATTTCATCGGCCATTAATATTTTAGCCTCTGTATGACCTCCTTCTTCGAAATCAATTTTACGGCTGCTTAATTCTTTTTTGAAACGCTTATCAATTTTACCAAAATCAGAAACAAATACAGCATAACCCTCCTGAGCCGCAAGAATTGCAGCACCAGTACCACTTTCAGCAGCACCCAGAATTACGATATATTTATCACTGGTTTTCATATATTTATCGAAGTTTTAAGGTTACAATAGTCAATACCGCAAGCATAATTCCCACAATAAAAAAGCGTTGAACAATTTTGGCTTCGTGATAGCCTTTTTTCTGAAAATGATGATGCAAGGGCGACATCAAAAACACACGACGCCCTTCACCAAATTTCTTTTTGGTGTATTTGAAATAGGAAACTTGAATAATCACTGATAGGTTTTCCACTAGAAAAACACCTGCCACCAATGGAATAAGCAATTCTTTACGAATAATAATAGCAAAAACGGCAATAATACCTCCCAGTGCTAAACTCCCCGTATCGCCCATAAATACTTGCGCAGGATAGGAATTATACCATAAAAAGCCGATGGTAGCACCTACGAAAGCTGATATAAAAATGGCAAGTTCACCCGCATTGGGGATATACATTATATTAAGATAATCGGCAAAAATAAAGTTACCCGAAACCCACGCCAACAAACCCAGCGTAGCACCAATAATAGCAGAGGTACTCGTTGCCAGACCATCTAATCCATCGGTAAGATTAGCTCCATTGGAAACCGCAGTGATAATCAAAATAACCATAGGAATAAAAATGAGCCAGGTATATTTCTCATAACCCTCACCCATCCATGAAAGCAACCATGAATAATTAAATTGATTATTCTTAATAAAAGGAATGGTCGTTTTAAAGGATTTTTCTGATTCTGACTTAAAAATATCGTTGGATGATTTCCGGCAATTATCGCCTTGAATGATTTGTTCTATTCTATTCTTATTTATTTGCTCTTGATCCAGTTTTTCACGAATTACCATATCGTCACTCATATACATGGTAACTCCCACTATCAAACCCAAACCTACCTGACCAATAATCTTAAAGCGGCCTGCAAGACCTTCTTTATTCTTACGAAACACCTTAATATAATCATCAAGAAAACCAATGGCACCAAGCCATAAAGTGGCAATAAGCATAAGAATAATGTAGATATTATCAAGCTTAGCGAAGAGCAAAGTAGGAATAACAATGGCAGCAAGAATAATAATTCCACCCATGGTTGGTGTTCCCGCCTTCTGCACTTGACCTTCCAAACCCAAGTCGCGAACGGTTTCGCCCACCTGAAGTGAACGTAGCTTATTAATCAATTTCTTTCCAAAGATTAAGGAAATAAGCAAGGAGGTAAATACCGCCATTGCTGCCCGAAACGAAATATATTGAAATACTCCGGCTCCAGGTAAATGAAACGCTTGGTCGAGATAATCAAATAAGTAATAAAACATAAGCTACTTTTTTTCTTTAATCAATAATTCCGTTAAAATCTCTTTATCATCAAAATGATGGCGAACGCCATTCACTTCTTGGTATTTTTCGTGCCCCTTACCCGCAACCAACACGATATCTCCAGGCTGAGCCAAAGCAACCGCCGTACGAATAGCTTGTTTGCGGTCGGTAATACGCAATGTGATTCGTTTTCGATCTGCAGGAACACCGGCTTCCATATCATCCAAAATATCTTCAGGCTCTTCTGTGCGAGGATTGTCTGATGTAAGAATCAATCGATCACTCAACTCGGCAGCTATTTCAGCCATTTCAGGGCGTTTCGTTTTATCACGATCGCCACCTGCTCCTACCACGCAAATCAATTGACCTTTTCCTTCACGAATATCATTTATGGTTGACAATACATTTTTCAAAGCATCAGGTGTATGCGCATAATCAACAATAGCTATAATCCCATCGTCAGATTTTAGATATTCAAAGCGTCCTTCGGCAGTGCGTATCAAACTCAATTGTTGTAATACTTCCATTTTATCGGCACCCAATTCCATTGCCGTACCGTAAACAGCCAAAATATTGTATGCATTGAATTTTCCAACAACAGGGAGATGAATATCTATATTATTGATTTCTAAATGCAAACCCACAAAACTATTTTCCACAATGCGTGCCTTATAATCGGCCAAGGCATTCAAACCATAAGTTAACTTACGAGCTTTGGTGTTTTGCAACATCACATTGCCATTTTTATCATCTGCATTGGTTAAGGCAAATGCTTCACTGGATAAACCATCGAAAAAGGCTTTTTTGGCTTTTATATATTCTTTGAAGGTTTTATGAAAATCGAGATGGTCGTGAGTAATATTGGAAAATATGCCTCCGGTGAAATCCAAACCAGCAATGCGTTTTTGCACAATAGCATGCGAGCTGACTTCCATAAAACAGTAATCACAACCTTCGTCCACCATTTCGGCTAAAAGGCCATTTAACTGAATAGCATCGGGGGTGGTATGCGTTGCTTTAATTTCACGATTACCAATCCGATTACTCACTGTTGAAAGCAAGCCCACTTGATAGCCCAAAGACTGATAGAGGTTGAAAAGCATAGTGACCGTACTGGTTTTACCATTGGTCCCGGTAATACCCACCAACTTTAATTTGTTAGATGGCTGATCATAATAATTTGACGACATTTGTCCCAATGCCAAGGCACTATCCTCCACTTGCACATAGCAAACATCGGCACGGATTTCGTCAGGTAAATTTTCACAAACAATGGCAGTCGCTCCTGCTTCAATGCATTTGGAAATAAATGTATGCCCATTGACCTGAGTTCCGCTAACAGCAACAAATACATCGCCTTTATTCACTTTACGCGAGTCAAACTGTATTTGATTAATCTCACAATCTACAGCCCCCATAATTTCTACGGGTTTTACCTTATATAATATGTCTGTCAACTTTTTCATTAAAGCCCTAGTTTTATTTCAATATTTGCTCCTTTTTGCACTTTTGCACCCGCAGGAATCGACTGCGAACGCACTTTTCCTTCCCCAATTAATTTCACGTTATAACCAAGATTTTCCAAGAAGTAAAGCACATCACGCGCTGTCATTCCTTTAAGATTTGGCAAAAAGCCCTCCTTATAATCACGTACATATAAAGCAACATGATTATCTTTTGTTACGGCAGCCCCCCATCTCGAAGAAGGATTGGGTGTGCTTGTTTGCAAACCTAAATCCGTGTAAATACCACGTACAATATCTTGGTCACCAAATAGAGACTCTGGTGCCGAGAATCCGGTATAAAGCGTGTCATCAGGTTGAATATCCAACGAATGCGCATAAATTTTATCAGCAATATCCTTGAAAACAGGTACTGTAAGCTGACTAGCATAGTAAACCCAGCCTTTGGGATTTTCAATAACCACGATAATGGAATAACGCGGATTGTCAGCTGGGAAATAACCTATAAATGATGCCCTATATTTCCTACGATGCTGTCTTTGACTATAATTGGTTTGGGCAGTTCCTGTTTTACCAGCCACTGGATAAGGGGATGATTTCAAGGCCATTGCCGTACCTTCTTGCACAACCCCCTTTAGCATTTCCTGAGCCATTTTAATCACTTCGGGGCTCGCAATACGAGGATTTATCACTTCGGGCTCAAGTTTTTCAATCGCCTTTCCTGTTTTACTTATTTGCTTAACAAACATGGGTTTTACCATAACCCCATCATTTGCCACTGCATTATAAAAAGTTAAAATTTGCAACGGCGTAAGAGCCATTTCATAGCCTATTGACATCCAAGGTAAGCTTACCCCCGACCATGTTTTATCCTCTGGATTTTTGATATACGGTTTTCCTTCGCCTTTAATTTGCAAACCCAATTTATTTTGCAAACCCATCTTATATATTCCATCGATAAACTGCTTGGGATTATTCTCATAAGCTTTCAAAATAATCTTAAAAACACCTACGTTAGAAGATTTCTCCAAAACCTGCTTAACGGTAAGGTCACCAAATCCGCCATGATGCGAGTCACTCATTTTACGACCTTTATAAAGCATTTCTCCATTTCCCGTATGAATCACATCGGTCAGTTTTACTTTTTTATCTCCCAAAGCCACTATTAATGAAGCCAACTTAAAAGTAGAACCTGGCTCCACAGCTTGGCCTATTGCATAATTGTATGATTCGTAATAATTACCTGTGGCTGTATCCCGCTTTAGGTTAGCAATGGCTTTTACCTGTCCTGTTTTCACTTCCATAAGCACTACACAACCCCAATCGGCACGATGTTTTTTAAGCTGACGCATTAAGGAATTTTCGGCTACATCTTGAATATTCACATTGAGTGATGTAACAATATCCTGACCATTGATAGGCTCTTTTTGATTTGCATTTTGACCATATAAAGGTCGCCATCCACCTGCAACGCGCTGTTCGATACGATAACCATCACGCCCTTTCAAGACATCATTGAATGCACCCTCCAAACCCACAACATAGTCTTGTTTTACGTTCGAAAATATTCCAATGGTTCGTTTTGCCAACATTTGATAAGGTCGCTCCCGACGTGTATCTTTTTCTATAATTAATCCCCCCTTATACATACCTAAGCGAAAAATGGGCATCTTTCTAATTTGCTTTAATTGTGCATGATTCACACGACGTGCAATGCGATGATATCTCCGCCCTTTTTTACGAGCACTTCGCAGATTATCAATAAATGAAGCAGTAGATACATGAGGATACAAACGGTTAAAATAATAAGCCAAGGAGTCAATATTCTCTTCAAAGGTTTTACTATCCACTACTTTACTATCCCAAAACAATTGATACACAGGAACCGAAGTTGCCAACAACTCATTATCAGCTGAATAAATATTTCCACGAATAGCAGGAACTTTTTGAGTACGATAGTTTTGCACTTGTGATTTTACATTCAGCGAATCGCCCATATACACTTGGATATATAGAATACGCACCAAAATGATGATACCCACTAATGCCATTACAGCAAACATGAGATATACACGCCCCATAATCTTTTTCTTCGCCTCTAAACTCATTCTTCGCCCTCCTTTTTAGAAATAATAAGTTTAAAAGCCGGCTTTGTAGGTTCTTTGATACCCCTACCTTCCAGTTTACGAGCTACCTCCGACATTTTTGTATAATACATCAATTGCGACTTTACACTAATGTATTCATCTCGCAAATCCTTCACTTCTTTCTTCAGCTTAACAATCTCGTTTACTTTACGTTGAGCAACATAACTATTCCAGATAGCCGCAATTGTAAGCACGAAAACAAACAGGATTAAACCTGCGTAATTTAAAAGCCATTTTTCACCAAGAAAACTTCCATCCAAAACACTGATAAAAGCCCGTTTCACCTTAAAACCCAAACCGGATTTAGATGATTTTTGGGCCTTTTCTTTTGGCTTTCTTTTAAAAAAAGAGAAAGATCGTCTGGGCTTCGTAGTAGTTTCTGCACTACGAGGCTGATTCTTCAATGGAGCCGTATCTTTCTTTTTTCCAAACATGATTATATTTTCTCTGCAATTCTTAATTTTGCGCTACGAGCACGTGGGTTAGAGGCTATTTCCTCAGCATCTGCAACAATGGGTTTGCGAGTAATTCTTTTGAAAGGCAGATTTGCCTTGCCAAAAAAATCTTTCTCTATTTTCCCTTCAAAATTTCCTGATTTAATAAAGTTCTTCACCAATCGATCTTCCAAAGAATGGTACGACATAACCACCAATCGACCACCAGGTTTAAGCACATCGAGCGATTGTTTAAGCATCGCTTCAAGAGCCTCCAACTCACCATTTACTTCTATGCGTAGAGCTTGAAAAACCTGAGCAAAATATTTATTCTCTTTGCCTCTTGGAGCACAAGATTTCAAAGCACTTTTCAAATCTTGAGTAGTCTGTATCGGATTCTCGTCACGGGCAGCAATAATCGCCTTTGCCGCAACTCCCGGATTTTTTAGCTCGCCATACATACGAAGAATTCGCGCCAACGAATCGAAATCCGCCGTATTCACCAAATCAGCAGCACTCATGCCTTTAGTGGCATCCATACGTGAATCCAAGGGGCCATCAAAACGCGTTGAAAAACCCCGCTCGGCGCGATCAAACTGATGCGAAGAAACGCCCAAATCAGCAAGAATTCCATCAACCGGAGTCGCTTTATAAAAACCAAGAAAGTTTTTTAGATATTTAAAATTTTGAGGAATCAAAGTAAAACGCTTATCATCAAATGCATTAACCGCAGCGTCAGGATCTTGATCAAAAGCATATAAAGCCCCTTCATTCAAATGCTCAAGGATTAGCTTCGAATGACCACCACCACCAAAGGTAACATCCACATACACACCATCAGGATTGATATTCAACCCATTAATGCATTCTTCCAATAAAACAGGAGTATGATATACCATCAACAGTTTTAATTTTACGTATTAGCCTTATTTTTCCTCTTGAAGATCGATGTTACCCATCACCTCCTCGGCTAATTCTGCAAAATCAACTTCTGGATTGTTCACTACTTTTTCGTAACTTTCTTTATCCCAAATTTCGATTCGATTAACCGCAGAAGAGAGTACCACCTCCTTCTTAATGCCCGAATAATTAATCAGGTCTTTTGAAATTTGAATACGCCCTGAAGCATCCATTTCGAGCATTTTTACACCCGCCATGAACATTCTGATAAAATCATTGTTCTTTTTTACAAACCGATTGAGCTTGTTTACACCTGCAATTTCGGCGTTCCACTCACTCATCGGGTACAATTCAAGACAGTTGTGAAAAACGGAACGCTTCAACACAAAACCCTCATTCACAACCTCTAGCAACTGCTTTTTAAGGCCTGAAGGAAGAGCTAATCTACCTTTAGCATCCACTTTACACTCGTATGATCCAATGATGTTTACCACGTCTTCAAATTCTGCCGCTAATTTACTACAAAAATTCCCACTTTTCCCCACATTATCCCACTCTGTTGATAACTTTCATACTATTGTTAATAGCAAAAGGTTACAATTATTTTTTATTAAACTGAATTTATGGGTTTTATAATTGATAAAAGCAAGAATTTTATGGTGGGAAAGAATGGATCTTAGAACATCTAATGCGAGGTCTTACGACTCCTAATTTCAAACAAATAACTTTGTGCGGCTTTGAGTCTTAGTAGCAGGAAAAGAAGCTAAACAATAGCCACAAAGACACAAAGGCTCTAAGAAACACCAAGCCTAAAAAGAACGATTTTTGAAACTAATTGAATGTTATTCCATGAATATGCAGCGTTGCTGCATATTCGTGGAAATTCGTGTAATTCGTGGACATTCATATTCCTAAGCGTAGACTAAGAATTACTCGTTCAAAATATAAAGGCATGCATCTACCATGAAGAGAAACATAGGTAAAACTTATCGTAGGACTGATTTTTTTTTACAAACTAGAAACTAGCTTTCGTAGGCGGTTTGGTTTTCCGCAACCACAATTTCGTTCCTGTAGGAACATAGCTATCATCCTTTAGATGATTTCTTTTTAACAGCCATTTCATACTTATTCCATGCTGCTGAGAAATTTGCCAAAGAGTTTCCCCTTCTTTTACGGTATGATATTTTACATCTCCTTTTCGACGCTTAGGTTGTAAGTAAACAATCGTGCCTTTTTCAATTTTGGCTCCTGGCTTTAAATCGTTAAACTTATAAAACTGTTTTAGCCAAACATCAAACTCATTACATATTTTTTCAGGTGTATCACCTTCACGAGCTATAATGTACTTAATGCGATTGCGATACATAACTTGATGATATCTCCCTTTTGATTGCGGCTTTTTATCGGCTACAACAAGTGGCGGTGGCGATTTACATTCTTTTCGATATTTTTCAGGAATTTCACTCTTATTATTTGGGTCGTTTTGGGCTTTGCGAACCATTTCCTTAAATTCCTTTTCCGAAATTTTATCATATTGATTCAGATTATATCGCTCAATTAAATCAATCAAACGCTTTGGATATTTTGGATTGGTAGCATAACCCGCTTTTTTCAAACCCTTGGCCCACCCTTTATAATTGGTAATTTTTAACTTAAATAAATCAGCATAGCGTTTCTTTCCACTTAAAAATAAAGAATGATCTCGATACGAATCCTCCACTCTTGGATATTTCCGAAAGCACTCATGTTTTTTATCATCATCGTGATATACTTTTTTGCCCTTCCAATCACTATGGCATTTTATACCAAAATGGTTATTTGCCTTTCGTGCCAAACTACTATTTCCACTTCCCGACTCAAATATCCCTTGCGCCAAAGTAATGGATGCGGGAATCTTATAATCCAGCATTTCCTGAATGGCTATCAATCTGTACTTAACAATATACTGTTCGTTGGTAAGCTTTTGAGCCTGCATGGGAACAAAGCTAAAAAGCAAAAATGAGACTATCAGAAATCGAATCTTCATATCTTTCGTATTTGTGGATAAAATTACATCACCATCCTGCAATACAAATGTTTATTCCAAAGCTTTATTCACATTGCATTGTTAAGTTTGA
>QNXT01000066.1 GCA_003973505.1 Bacteroidota bacterium | reverse complement strand
TCCACAGCCTCATACACTTCTAATAAATCGATTTCGGAGGCTGGTTTAGCCAACTCAAATCCCCCTGCAGGCCCACGATTGGAAGTAAGGATATTAACTTTTACCAAACGCTGCATTACTTTGGCTACATGATGTTTTGAAAAATTCAAACGTTCTGCAATAACACCAACATTCGTCTTTCCCTTATTTGCCGCAACCAACACCATGGAATGTATTGCTATTGATGCCGCCTCAGTGAGATTAAATACTTTTGACATATTAATATAATATTCTAAAACTATGTATAAAAAGAAACTATTGTATATTTTGGTAATTAATTACTCTTAATTACGTGAGCAAAATTAATTAAATATATGGAAAATCAAAGATATATAGCTAATTTCTTTTTATAAAATAATGCCTAATGCAAGCAAACACAAAAGTATTATTTCGTATCTTCGCTTAAAGCAATATTTATGAGTTTAGTAGTATATAAGTCTTCAGCCGGATCTGGAAAAACAACCACATTAGTAAATGAATACCTGTCACTTGCCTTATTAAAACCTGAGCGTTTTAGTAGTATCATCGCTTTGACTTTTACCATAAAAGCGACCACCGAAATGAAAGAACGGGTATTCCAAGTTCTTGACAAGATAATACATTTAGATGAGCATAAAGACGACTTGGGACTTCTTAGCGGACTAAAGCATATACAAGACAGAACTGAATTGAGTATTCCTGAGATTCAAACTCGAGCAAAGAAATTACTTAAAAACATACTTCATAATTATAGCGATTTTGCATTTAGCACCATCGACAGCTTTGTGATGAGCATTGTTCGGAGCTTTGCCCACGATTTGAACCTGCCACTTGATTTTAATGTGGATTTGGATACCGATTTCATAATTGAACAAGCTGTAGTAATGCTATTCGAAAATATTGGCAAGAACGATGCGCTTACCGATTTCTTGATTCAATATATATTACAGAAAGCTGATTCGGAAGGCAATCTCAGAATACAAGGCGAACTTGAAGAATTAGGGAAGATTTTATTCGATTCAAGCAACTATCAATCAATTGAAAAACTGTCAAACATCGATTTAAAGCAATTTTCCTCAGTACGAAACAGTTTACAAGCTGATATCGCAAAGTATGAGAAGGTGCTTATCACAGAAGCTCGAAAAGGATTAAAACTAATTGATGATAATAATATCCCACACAAAAATTTCTCAAGCTCTACCATACCGAAACAGTTTATAAAAATTTTAAACAAAGATTTCAGCCTCAACCCCAAAGCTATTGAGAATCCAGAGGAGAATTTATTCTACACCAAAGGAAATAAGAAAAAACTCGACATTACCGCCCCCATCGATTCCATTAGAGATGCGTTAGTAGAAATACTAAATACCATCCGTAATCATAGAGATTTATATGAAGCCGACTATATAGATAAGGTGCTTATTTATGAAAAAATCAACCCTTTGGCTCTCCTAAGCGAGATAAAACATCAACTCGATATTTATAAGGAAGAGAATAATGTGATACATATATCCGAATCAAATAAAATGATATCGGACATTGTACTCAACGAGCACATTCCTTTTATATACGAAAGAGTAGGAAGACGCTATCATCATTTCTTAATTGATGAATTTCAAGATACTTCAGTCATTCAATGGAATAATTTGATTCCCCTAATCGACAATGCTTTAGCCGATGGCAATTTCAACATGCTTGTTGGCGATGCCAAACAATCGATATACCGTTGGCGCGATGGGGACGTCGATCAGTTCATTAATCTTCCTAAGATAAAAAATGCTAACAGCTCTGAAATTATGAAGGAAAGGGCAAAAAGCATTGAACGAAATTATAGGAAAGAGAATCTTCAAAACAACTATCGATCCGAACTTAATATTATTGAGTTTAATAATACTTTTTTTAAGTATTTAGCAGAAAATGAATACGGACTAAACTCTGAACGCATTGCCAAAATATATGAGAAGCACGAGCAAATTCCAGCAAAAACGAAAGATAACGGAAGAGTGGTTCTTCGGCATTTCCCCGAAAAAGGTGAAATTAGCTACGAAGAGGGCTTGGTTAAACAAGTTGATGAATTACTAAACCAAAACTATCAATTAAAAGACATTGCAATAATTGCACGCACAAAAAAGGTTTTGGAGAGAAATTCAGACATTTTAATAAAACATGGATATAAAGTAATTTCAAACGAGACCTTATATATTGCAAAAAATCCCATCGTAAATCTAATCACATCAATCTTATATTTTGTTGGGAATAACAATCGCAAAAATCATTTTTTAAATTGCATTCACCTATTAAATAAGCTGCATAATAAAGAACAAAAAGCGGCACTTGAGAACATCAATTCAAGCTTAAAAAAATTAGGCGGTAACGACGATATGAATATCCTTGTAAGGGCAATTGCCGAATTTGGTTTTAAATTGTCCAGCAATCAACTACAGGAACTACAAGCATACGACCTTGCCGAATATATTATCTCTAAACTACATTTAAGCAATCCTGCAAATCCTTTTGTTCAAAGTCTACTAAACAATATTCTTGAAAATAGTCAGAAAAACGGATCAGGAATCCATGCTTTCATCGACTTTTGGGAATTGAAGAAAGAGAAGCTTAGCATTCAACTACCTGAAAACATTGATGCTATTAAGCTACTAACAATTCACAAATCAAAAGGTTTGGAATTTCCAGTTGTAATATTCCCCGCCAATGGTTTTAGAAGAAGGAAAGGTTCGTTTCATTGGGTAAACCCAAAGGAGGTAGGAATAGAAACATTAGAAACCGCAATGGTAAATCATAAGGCTGCTCTTGAGGCTTCAAGTTTCAAAGATCAATACCTCGACGAAGAGGACAAACTAAATATGGATGATATTAATATGATTTATGTTGCTTGTACTCGTCCAACGGAGCAACTAATCATTTTTAGCGAAGACAAGAAAGACAATATTTGGAAAAAAATCAAAGATTTTAATATCGAAAACGACAAATTCATCACTTTAGATGACAATCATAAAGTATATGGACGTTTTTCAAAACACATTCAAAAAAATGAAGAAGTTCAGGAAAACGTAATTAAGAAAACTTTAAGCACTTCGTGGGTAAATAAATTTCATCTAAAACAAAGCCTTAAAACAAAGTTGAGCGAAAATACATTAGCCCGTATTGAAAAAGGCAAAACCATCCATGCTATACTATCACACATTAGAAGTACGGACGACATTGAACCCACTCTAACAAAATTTATTTTACAAGGAATAATTTCATCAAAAGAGAAAGTATATTATTCAGAAGAAATAAAACGTATCATAACGGACGAAAAAATAAGAGACTATTTCTCTAAAAACAATCGTGAGATAAATGAGAATTCGATTATCCTCCCCGATGGAAATCAGCTTCGACCTGACAAGGTAATTCTAAGAGAAAACAAAACAATTATTATCGATTATAAGCTCAGTAATTACACATCTTTGAGTGAAACAGAACAAAAAAAGCACTTTTCTCAGCTCCAAAACTACCAAAACATACTAAAAGAGATGAAATATCCATCCATTGAAGCACACCTTATATATATAGGTGAAAATATATTTGATATAATTGTGCCTGATTAATAAAAAAAACATTCGCTTCATAGGCCAATTATTATTGAGTCTTACGATATCTAAATTTTAACATAACTAGTTAATTATATATTTATTACAAAGTGTATTTTAGCATAAAAACTAGATTACCCCCCCTCTTTTTTAGCCTTAAAATCATTAAAACAATAGTTTTTCACATTTTTACCCATAATTTTTTTTAAGAATTTTTAAGAAAATAATTGTAGATAATAAGATTATTGCTAACTTGCATTGTTTTTTAACTGCACAGGCTACGAAAACAGACTTATTAATTTTTATAGTCAATTTAAAGTTCTTTAGAATGATATTTTGGCATTAAATCAATGTTTAATTTTAATTATTAACCAAATTATGTTGTTATGAGAAAAACTATTCTTTTCACTGCATTCTTATTCTTTTTAGGATTGCAGGTTATTAACGCACAAACGAAGGTTGTCAAAGGTAAGGTAACAAGTGCCGATGACAATTCTGGAATTCCGGGAGCAACCGTAATGGTAAAAGGTACCACTATTGGTACGATTACAGGTGCTTCAGGAGATTACGAAATTTCCTTCGACGAGAAGTACACTACTCTTATTTTCTCCTTTATGGGAATGGAAACTAAAGAAGTGGATGTTACGGGTAAAAACACAGTAAATGTAGCATTAAAGACAAGTGTTACAGAACTTGAGGGAGCTGTTGTTACAGCGATTGGTATTTCGCGAGAGAAAAAATCTCTTGGATACGCCACTCAGGAAGTTGGAGGAGAAGAGGTTAACGCCGTAAAAAGCGACAACTTCGTTAACTCTTTATCTGGTAAAGTTTCTGGTGTTCAGGTAAAAGCGAACAGTAATATGGGTGGTTCTACGAACATTATTATTCGTGGTTCAACTTCATTAACTGGAAACAACCAAGCTATGTTTGTAATTGACGGTGTACCTGTGAGCAACGACAATACAAATGCTTCATCTCAGAAACAAGGTGGTAGTGGTTATGACTATGGTAATGCCGCTTCAGACATCAATCCTGATGACATTGAGTCAATCAACGTACTTAAAGGTGCAGCTGCAACAGCACTTTATGGATCACGTGCTGCAAATGGTGTAATCATCATTACTACAAAAAAAGGCAGCAAGCAAATGCGTGATGGTAAAAATGCTATTGGTATTATGTTAGGATTAAGTGCTACTGTTGGTGTAATTGACAGAAGTACATTCCCTGAATACCAAACTAAATATGGAGCTGGTTATGGCCCTTATTATAGTGGTGGAGATCACCCTGGTTTAGAGGAAGATGTTAATGGTGTACTTTATGTACCATTTACCGAAGATGCTTCTTATGGTGAGAAATTTGATGAAAACCTAATGGTTCGTCAATGGACTTCTTTCATTCCTGAGCATGAAAACTATGGTAAAGCTACTCCTTGGAAAAATGCTGCACATGGTCCTATCGACTTTTTCGACAATTCTTTTACTACCAAAAACACCGTTGCATTTTATGGTGCAAACGACGCAAGTAGTTTCCGTGTATCTTACACAAACTTATATCAAACGGGTATTATGCCTAATAGTAAGTTAAAGAGAAATAACATCTCTTTCAACGCATCGCATAATCTAACTAAAAACTTAACCGTTTCAGGTTCTGCCAACTACACTAATACTGATGTATCAGGTCGTAACTCTACAGGTTATTCTAACAACATTCTTTCTAGTTACCGTCAGTGGTGGCAAACAAATGTTGATGTAAAAGATCTTGAAGATATGTACAATAAAACAGGTCGTAACGTAACATGGAACATGGCTGATGCTCGTGGTGGCGATTATAACCCAATTTATTGGGACAACTTCTACTGGGATCGTTATGAAAACGTGCAGTCTGATGTTCGTGACCGTATTGTAGGAAATGCAATGGTTAATTGGAAAGTATTTGATTGGATGAGCTTAATGGGACGCGCCTCTGTTGACTATTATTCAACAATTCAAGAAGAGCGTTTAGCTGTTGGATCTATCGCACGTCGTTTCGGTATTAGCCGTAATGATGTTGGATCAGGATATAGCCGTTACAATAGAACATATCGTGAGACTAACTATGATATGATTGCAAACTTCAACCACCGTGTTAATGACGATATCAGTCTTATGGGATTAGTTGGAGCTAACATTCGTAGAACAAATATTAACACAATTTTTGCTTCTACAAATGGAGGTTTAGTTGTACCTAAACTTTACTCTTTATCTAACTCTGTTAACCCTGTATTGTCTCCAACTGAATCAGAATCAATCGTTGGTGTTAATGGTATGTTTGCTCAAGCAAGTATTGGATTTAAAGATACTTATTATTTAGAGGGAACTATTCGTCGTGATAAGTCTTCTACACTTCCTGAAGGAAGTAATGCATATATCTACCCTTCTATTTCAGGTAACATTATCTTCTCTGAATTAGTTAAAGCTGATTGGTTAAACTTCGGAAAATTCCGTGCAAACTACGCTGAAGTAGGTAACTCTGCTCCTTTTGCTAGTGTATTAGATGTTTATTCTAAACCTGCTCCTTTTGGTAGCATTCCTCTTTTCTCAGTACCTAGTACTAAGAATAATGCTAACTTAAAGCCAGAAAGAACTAAGAGTTTTGAGCTTGGTGTTGAAATGAAAATGTTGAATAACCGTTTTGGTGTTGACCTTTCTGTTTATAAAACAAATACCATCGACCAAATTCTTCCTGTATCGGTTTCAACTGCTACTGGTTACAGCTATAAGTATGTAAACTCAGGTGAGATTGAAAATAAAGGTATCGAGATTGCTTTAACAGCAACTGCAATGAAGTCTGAAAAATTCCAATGGGATGTTATTCTTAACTGGAGTAAAAACGTGAACAAAGTTCTTTCACTATACGACGGAGTTGACAACCTAACTTTAGGTTCTTTCCAAGGTGGTATTACTCTTAATGCAACTGTTGGACAACCTTACGGAACAATTCAAGGAACTGATTACACTTATGATGAGAATGGAAATAAGAAGATTTATGATGCTACTGGAAGTCGTCCAGGACAATACATCAAAACTGCTACTTCTGACAATGTTATAGGTAACATCAACCCTGATTTCAATATGGGTCTTACTAACCGTTTCACTTATGGACAGTGGGGACTTAGTTTCTTAATCGATTGGCAACAAGGTGGAGACATTTTCTCTCTTGACCATTGGTATGGTGAAGCAACTGGACTTTATGCTCTTACTGCTGAAAACAATGACTTAGGAAATCCATTACGTGATCCTATCGTTGGAACACCTGGAAATTATGCTGGTAACTCAGGAGGAATTCTTCAAGAAGGTGTATTCCCTGATGGAACTCCAAATAACATCCGTATTAAGGGAGACCGTTACACCGCTTTTGGATATGCACGTAACCCAAATAAACGTTATATCTATGATGCATCTTATGTAAAACTAAGAGAAGTTGTTCTTTCTTATCGTTTGAAAATGAAGAAAGACAATAAGTCATTCATCCAAGGAGCTACATTCTCATTTGTTGGATCAAACTTATGGATTATCCATAAAAACTTACCAGATGCTGATCCTGAAGCAGGTTTAAGCTCAGGTAACCTACAAGGTTTCCAATCTGGAGTTATGCCAACAACACGTAATTTTGGTATCAATATTAACTTAACCTTCTAAATTTAGAGAGATATGAAAAAAATATTATTTATATTTTTGGTATTAATCGTTGCTGCTTCTTGCACAAAACTAGAAGACATGAACGTAAATACCAAGAGCCCATCGGTTGTTCCGTCTGAGACATTATTTACTAATGCACAGCGCAACCTTGCTGACCAGTTAGCGAGTATCAACGTAAATACGAATGTATTTAAGTTATTTGCTCAATACATTACTGAAACTACTTATACCGACGAAGCGAACTATAATATTATTAACCGTAATATTCCACAGAACGCATTTCGTACTATGTATAAGGACGTTTTAATGGACCTTAAAGAAAGTGCACAAGTTATGGACAACGAACCAGCTCCTGTACTAAATGAAGACAAGAAAAACTTTGCAAACAGAAAAGCAATCATTGAAATTCATCGTATTTATACTTACAATCGTTTAGTTGATATGTTTGGAAATATTCCTTACACTGAGGCTTTAGACATTGATAATGTAAACCCAGTTTATGACGATGCTGTAACCATTTACAAAGCTCTTTTTGCTGATTTAGATAAAGCTATTGCTACTCTAAAAGAGGGGGCTGGATTTGGCAGTTTCGGTAGCGCTGACATCATTTATGGTGGCGACGATGCAAAATGGTTAATGTTTGCTAACGGATTAAAGCTTAAAATGGCTATCCATATTGCAGATGCTCCAAATGGTATTGATGTTGATGGTGCAATTTCAAGTGCTGTTGCAGATGGTCTATTTGCATCAAACGATGATAATGCATTATTTCATTATTTAGGAGCTACTCCTAATACTAGCCCATTATATATGGACTTAGTAGCTAGTGGTCGTCATGACTTTGTTGCTACTAATACTATGGTTGATTTAATGCTTTCAATGGACGATACTGTTCGCTTAGCATTATATTATACTAAAGTTAAAGATACCATTGCTAGCGAAGCTTTTATAGGTGGACCTTATGGTGCTAGTAACTCTTACCCAGCTTATTCTCACATTTCCAAAACACTTGAAGATCCTACTTTCCCATGTGTTCTAATGGATTATACAGAGATTCAGTTTTATTTAGCTGAAGCTGCTGATAAAGGTTTAGGTGGAGTATCTGGAGCATCAACTTATTATGATGAAGCAGTAAAATCTTCATTTAATTATTGGGGAGCTTCTGATGCTGATGCAAGTGCATACTTAGCAAACAATCCTTACACTGATATTAAGAGCATTGGAGTTCAAGAGTGGATTGCATTCTACAATAGAGGTTTCTTTGGTTGGACAAGTTGGAGACGTCACGATGTTCCTACACTTAATGATCCTCCAGAGAATTATAATGGACCTGGTGTATTCCCAGTACGTTATACTTATCCTGTAAACGAGCAATCACTTAATGGTGCAAATCGTGCTGCTGCAGCTGATGCCATTGGTGGAGACTTCCAATACACTAAATTATTCTGGGATATTAATTAAACATTGATTCCTTTTATGAAAGCTGCTTTCCTCTCGGGAAGCAGCTTTTTTTTATTTCATACAAAAACGATTTAAAAAAATGTCATATGGTAAATCTCAAACATCAATAAAATATTAAGGAAGGATCAATTCTAGGCTAGGAAATCAAAATAAATAGCATAAAAAAACCACACTACAAATAGTAATGTGGCTTAGCATAATTCAAAAACCTTATTATTAAACTTTTGGTAATGTCAAAACATCTTTTTTCACCTCATCCTCATCAATTTTAAAACGATTACGGACTTGAACATATAATTCATTCTCTTTACTATGAATATTTCCATCAGCAACCATTACCAAATCCATCCATGCTAAAGCACGAACCTTTTGAGCATGAGTTGCCCGATCCAAACTCTTAAGAACCATATCAAGCTGTTCTTCAGGAGTACCTAAATCACTATTTACAAAAGTGTCGAAATCACGATCACCAATATCTTCATGCTCTCGCATTATTCTCATTGTCTTCCATTCAGGATCCTCGGGGTCGAAATTCTTTTGTCCATCAGCTCCTGACATCAACCAATAGAGATATAACAAACCCGTTTTAAAGTTTAAATTTTTTGCCATTTTATTTAAGTTTTAAGATTGTTTTATTAATTAATTTTTAGGATTCTCCAAAATCGAATTATTAATAGAATAACAAAGATAGGAAAATAAAACGTTTTTTCATATATTTACACTTTATTTAACACCATAAATAATAAAAAATGTATAAAAAAGTTCGAATTTATACTCTATATGGCTTACTTTTTATAGCATTTTTGGGCTTTCTCGACTATATCCTATTAATTTTCGAGAAAGATGCAGCAAGCTCAAGCATTCATAGCTATGGTGATGCCTTATGGTATATGCTTGTAACTTTAACCTCGGTTGGCTATGGCGATATCGTTCCCGTAACCATACCAGGCAGAGCCATTGGTTACTTCTTTATTTTATCCAGTTTGTTTATTCTAGGTGTTTTAATAAGTAGTATCTCATCAAATATTATAAAAATGATTGAAGAAAAGAAACTTGGTTATCGTGGAACAAATTTCACAAACCATATCATCTGTATCGGATGGAACGAATTTAGTCGAATGGTAATTGATGAAGTCTTACATGCTTCGAGAAAAGTAGCCATAGTAACTGACCAAAAAGATGACGTTGATCTGATATACAATGAGTATGGTAAAGAATTTGTCTTTGTTTTATATGCCGATTTGCACAATCTTGATTCAATTCAAAACACAAACCCCAACCTTTCATCTGAGGTATTTCTAAGTCTAAAGAGTGATACCGAATCACTTATATACGTTATTAATTTTATAAAGAAATACCCAAAACCAAATATTGTAGTAGCCATAGAAAACCACAAACTAAGAGATACATTTCTTACAGCAGGGGTAAAATATGTTGTAGCAAGAAATGAAATTGCTTCAAAATTAGTAGCTAGTTATGTTTTCGAACCCGAAGTTGCGGAATTAAATATTGACTTGATGAGCTCGGCTGTATCAGGTGACGATTTTGATAACCAACAATATTTGGTAACAAAAGACAATCCCTTCATTGGTCAAAACTATGATGATGCTTTTGTAAAATTAAAGCTCAAATACAATATCGTATTATTAGGAATTGCGAAAATGGAAAATGGGAAACGGAAATTAATGGTTAATGCACGTTCCAATACAATTATTGAATTAAACGACTATCTAATTATTATGGTAGAAGGTAAACGAAAAAGCAGAGTTGAAAAACTTTTTGGAATTAAAGAGGGTAAATTATGCTGCACTGAAAATGAATAAATTTATTTCAAATTTTTCAGTTTTCTGAAATTGTGACATTTACACAAAATGCTTAAAAAATATTTTTGGTTTGATATTTCGAATTAAAAGACTAATTTTACCCATTGAAATTATTATCGAAACAAACATAAGAATTATGAGAAAAATTACAATTATTACAAGCTTAATATTTGCGAGTTTATTGTCAATTATTATTACTCCAGCCCAAGCTCAAGGTGTTGATGAGGTACATAAATTAAAGATTTATTCTGGCTTTATTGATGGTTCATATTACGAAATGGCTAAGGATATGCAAGCGATGACACGCAAAATGTATGGTACAGTTAAGTACGATATTACAGAGATGCAAACTCCAAAAATAGATCCTGCTACTGGCGATACATTACGCGATCCTGAAACTGGTGAAATTCTTTATAATGTAGAAATTGTAAAAACTCCTACTGGAGACACTACAGAGTTTATGGAAGTACGTGAGTCTGATGGTAGTTACTACAACTTCCTTAAAATCAACAAAATTGATGTTGATGTAACTTTCCTACAGTATGATGTATTACTTTATGAAAGCGAGAAAGACTTAAGCCGTAAGTTTAAGAAAACTGATAATATTCGTATTTTACTTCCTCTTGGTTCTGAAGAAATTCACCTAATTACGCTAAAAGATAGTAAAATCAACTCTTTTTCAGATCTTAAGAAAAAACGTGTAGCGACAGGTTCTAGTCTTCAAGGAACACATATTACAGCTGCATTTATAAAAGAAGCCACTAAATCGAAATGGATTGATGTTGACCTTCCTTATGACAAAGCTTTTAGAGCTCTTCTTAATCATGATATCGATGCTTTCTTTTTTGTAGGAAAAGCACCTATTCACAGATTAAAGAATATGAAAAAATCCATGAGAGATAAGATTAAGCTTATTAGTCTTCCTGAAAACGATATTCTTAAAGATGCTTATGGTGAAATGGTAGAGATTAACAATTCAGACTATAGCTGGGTTGTTGACCCTGTAAAGACTTATGCTGTTCAATCTATTTTAGTAACTTCATTATCTGGACAAACTCCTGAACAAAAGGAGCAAATTGTAAAACTAATGGAAGCTATTAAAGCAATGAAGGACAATTCTGGTTATCATGAATCATGGAAAGAAGTTAAATTTGAAAAAGACCCTGTTATAGAGTGGGAATATTATGCTCCTATTCTAAATTTATATAATTAATCTTATACAAAACATAATATACTAAAGCAACTTCATAATTGGAGTTGCTTTTTTTAATACAAGCAACCTATAACCTAATTACACTATAAATATCATGAAAAACGCTCTAAAAATCGGTTTTATTTTTCTTTTTCTGTATAGTAATCTTTGGGGGCAGTCAACAAAGCATGTCCTTTTCTTAGGTAACTCATACACTGGAGTTAATAATTTAGCTTCCATAGTAGCAAGCTTAGCTCAAAGTACCAATAACACATTAACATACAGTAAAAATACCCCCGGAGGCTCCACCCTGCAAGGTCATAGTACAAACCCTACAAGTTTAGCATTAATTCAACAAGGCAATTGGGACTATGTTGTATTGCAAGAGCAAAGTCAGGTACCCTCATGGCCAATATCACAAGTAGCGACCCAAATGTTTCCTTATGCTGATAGTCTTTGTAAACGAATTCGACAAGCAAATTCATGTACGGTTCCAATGTTTTTTATGACTTGGGGAAGAGAAGATGGCGATAGTTATAACTGCCCAAATTGGCCACCAGTTTGTACTTATGAAGGTATGGACAGTTTATTAAACCTACGTTATCGAATGGTAGCCGACTCAAACGATGCTTATGTTTCTCCCGTAGGGGCTGTTTGGCACTATATCAGAGATAATAATCCACAAATAAAACTCTATTCTAGTGATGGTAGCCATCCATCTCTTGCAGGCTCTTATGCTGCTGCTTGCACATTCTACACGATGATTTTTCAAAAGAACCCAAAGTTAATCACCAACGATTATGGTTTAGATGCTTCTGATGCTAATTTTATTCGTAATGCAGCTAAAATTATTGCTTATGACAGTCTATATAAATGGAATATCGGCAAATATTTACCCGAAGCAAATTTTAGCAGTTTACAACAAAACGACAGTGTTTATTTTACAAATTCTAGTTTATATTCTGATAGTTACACTTGGGATTTTGGAGATGGAAGCACTTCAACTGATGTGAATCCCATACATCATTACACTCAAACAGGAAATTACACTGTGATGCTAAAGGCTGAAAAATGCATGAAGAAAGACACAATTTCACAACAAATACAAATCATTCTTTCATCAATAAATGAGGCTGGTAAATCGGAACCTTATATATTCCCTAATCCGATTCAGAATAAACTGAATATCCAATTATCAAGCATTGAAACAGTCAATAACATTCAGATTTATTCAATGGATGGAAAATTAATGAGCAACTACCCTACCATTACAGACCAATTGATACAATTGAATACAAATGATTTGAAAGCAGGAGTATATCTACTTCGATTTGAGATTGACAATAAGGTATATAGATACAAAATTCAGAAATAATACTGATTAAACAATCAAAAGCCATATGTTTTCATTGCATTCAACATATGGCTTTATTGGGTGTTTTGGTTTTACTTGGCACAAGCTACAACTGAATATACTGCGCAGTAAACGATTTTTTATTCTTAACCAAATCTTCGGGCACACCTTTGAATATAACATTTCCACCTCCACTTCCTCCTTCGAGGCCGAGGTCGATAACCCAATCAGCGCATCGTATTAAGTCAGTATTATGCTCGATAATGACCACCGAATGTCCTATTTTTATCAGGGCTGATAATGCCGAGTATAATTTATTTATATCATGAAAATGTAATCCTGTTGTGGGTTCATCGAAAATAAACAATAACTTTTCGGAGTTCTTGCCCTTGGATAAATAGTAAGCCAACTTAATCCTCTGTGCCTCTCCTCCACTTAGGGTATTCGACGACTGTCCTAATTGTACATAACTCAACCCTACATCATCAAGCACTTGCAACTTATTTACAATTCGCTGAACCAAGGCATCTTGCTTTACATTCTTAAAAAATCCCAACGCATCGGCAACGGTCATTTGCAATAATTCCGAAATATCTTTCCCCTCAAATTTAACATCCTTTGTTTCGGATTTATATCTCGATCCATTACAATGCTCACATTTGAGATAAATGTCGGCCATAAATTGCATTTCCACTTTTATCACACCTTCTCCCTGACATTGCTCACAACGGCCACCTTCCACATTAAAAGAAAAATAACCCGATTTATAGTTTCGCATTTTTGCCAGTTTTTGAGAAGCATATAAGGAACGGATATCATCAAATGCTTTAATATATGTAACTGGGTTTGACCGTGATGAACGACCAATTGGATTTTGATCAATCATCTCCACATCCGATATTTGATTAAAATCACCAAATAATCCGGCATGCTTTCCTGTGGCAGTTGATTGACCACCAAGAATTTTCTTTAAAGCAGGATAAAGAATCCCTTTTATCAATGTGGTTTTACCTGAGCCACTCACCCCAGTAATCAAAGTCATCACATTCAGTGGAATCTTAACATCAATTTTCTTCAAATTGTTTTCCTCAGCAGCACGCACCTCCACATAGGATTTCCAATTTCGTCGATAAGATGGAATGGGAATCTCCATTTTTTTTGTGAGATACTGGGCTGTCAAGCTATCAGATGATGACAACATATTATCAAAATTGCCTTCATAAACAACCTCACCTCCATGACTACCAGCGGCAGGGCCAATATCAATAATATGGTCGGCTGCACGCATTATTGTTTCGTCATGTTCCACAACGATAACGGTATTTCCAATATCACGTAATCGCTTTAACACTACGATTAAACGCTCTGTATCACGTGGATGCAAACCAATACTTGGCTCATCCAAAATATAAATGGAACCCACCAAACTACTTCCCAAAGATGTAGCCAGATTAATTCTTTGCGACTCCCCTCCTGATAAGGTATTGGATCGACGGTTCAATGAAAGATAGGACAAGCCCACATCATTAAGCACTTGCAAACGATTTGTTATTTCAAGTATTATTCGTTTGGCAACCTGCAAATCATATTTATCTAACTCCAAATTATTGAAAAAAGCTAAAACCTCATCAACCGACATTAAAACAATATCGGTAATGGTTTTACCACTGATTTTTACAAAATTGGTTTCTTTTCGCAATCGACTTCCCCGGCAATCAGGGCAAACCGTTTTACCACGATAACGAGAAAGCATCACGCGATATTGAATTTTATAGGCATTTTGTTCGAGTTCTTCGAAAAATGCATTTAAACCCTCAAAATATTCATTTCCAGTCCAAAGCAATTCCTTTTCTTCATCTGTAAGCAAATAATAAGGTCGGTGAATGGGAAAATCAAATTTCATAGCAGCCATGACAAGACGATCCTTCCACTGTCCCATTTTTTCACCTTTCCATGGTGCAATAGCTCCTTCAAACACCGACAGATTTTTATCAGGAATTACCAAGTCGGGGTCGATACCAACTACGCTTCCATAGCCTTCGCACCGACGACAAGCTCCATAGGGATTATTAAAACTAAAGAAGTTCAGTGAAGGCTCTTCAAACTCCATCCCATCCAATTCGAAACGATTGGAAAACTCCATGAAGTCAAACTTTTTTTCCTTTTCGTAGAAAATACGACAAACACCTTCACCTTCATAAAAAGCCGTTTGCACAGAGTCGGCCACACGAGCCATAATGCTATTAAAATCCTCAATTCGAGCCAAACGATCAATCACTATATAAAAATCCTTAGCTTTCTTTTTATCAAGGTTTTTAATTTTCAAAGCATCTTCTATGGTCATGATTTTACCCTTTAGTAAAAGTCGAGAAAAACCATGTTGCATCAGCATATTTAGCTGAACACTTAAAGTACGATTAGCGTGCTGCACAACAGGAGCTGTAATCATAAATCGCGTTGAAACAGCTAATTGCTCCACAAAATTCAAAACATCTTGTGTTTTATGCCTCTTTACGATTTTCCCAGAAATTGGAGAATAGGTTTTACCAATTCTTGAAAATAAAAGCTTTAAGTATTCATAAATCTCGGTGGAAGTACCCACTGTAGAACGAGGATTTCTTGTATTTACTTTTTGTTCGATGGCTATAGCTGGTGAGATACCAGAGATTTTATCTACTTCGGGTTTACTCATACGCCCCATAAACTGCCGGGCGTAAGAACTCAAGCTCTCGATATACCTCCGCTGCCCATCAGCATACAAAGTATCAAAAGCCAATGATGACTTTCCAGAACCTGAAAGTCCGGTAATTACAACAAACTTATTTCTAGGGATTTTAACATCAATATTTTTAAGATTGTGAACCCTTGCACCTTTTATCTCTATATAATCTTGTTTCGCCAATTTACATTCTCCTATTTGCTGCAAATATCATCAAAATCTATATGCAATAGGCGTCAAATTATTAGGATTTTTTTGACAATATTTAACATTTGTTTGGTAATTCAAATTTTATTTTTACATTTGTACTTTGGATTTATCGGGAAGCCATGCAACCTTTTTCGATAATCTGTGTTTAATATACACTCAAATTAATATAATAACCAAAAATAGGAGGATCGATTATAGACTAGACTTTACCATTTTTTAATTAGGAACCAAAACTGTTAGAATGGACTGTAAGAAGTTTAGTGATCAAGAATTGATTCGCGCCTATATCTCTGGCTCTGAATCTTGCATCAACGAAATTATCACTCGACACCGCCCGCGTGTACTTGGCTATATCATCATGTCGGTCAAAGACAGCGACCTTGCTGAGGATATATTTCAGGATACCTTTATTAAGGTGATTAACAAATTGAAAACCTCATCCTATGTGGAAGAAGGAAAGTTTATTTCATGGGTTTTACGCATTGCGCACAACCTGGTAATCGACCATTTTCGTAGAAACAGTCGCGTGCACATGGTTCGTGCCAATGATGAATTTGACCCTTTCAACCAAATCGAAGTATTCGACACAAATGCAGAGGACAAAATCATTGAAAAGCAAACACATGAAAAAGTTCGCGATTTAGTGGAAATGCTTCCTGATTCGCAACGAGAAGTATTAAAAATGCGCCATTATTCTGAAATGAGTTTTAAAGATATTGCTGAAAGCACGGGTGTTAGTATTAACACTGCTCTTGGCAGAATGCGTTATGCCTTAATAAACCTTCGTAAACTGATCGAAGAACATAATGTGATACTTTCGAAATAATTTTACAATCTTAAATAATAATTGAAATGTTTTGTGCGTTACTAAATTAATATTAACCACAAAACTGCCTATGAACAAAAATTCTACTTTAACAAAAAACATTTCCGAATACCAATTTAAAGAGCATATCTCTGATGAAGAATTGCTTCGTGTAACAGATGTATTCGAAAATATGAAAATCAAAATCTCAAATAAGATTTTGCAAAACATCTTAAACTACTCAAAAGTTTTAGAAGTTAGAAAAACAGATTGGCTGCAGAGCCAAATGATTCTTAATTAAACCAAAAAAGGCTGTTCAAATGAACGGTCTTTTTTATTTCTATATCTTCTCTCCTATTTCGCATATTTTGTTATCACAGCATACAACTACCTTATGATTATCTGATAGTTAAGTACTGTAAACGAAAACTTTTGGAAAGTTTGCTGAAGTATTGCCTTAAAGAAATAAATATAAAAAAACCATGTTTATACCTATAATTTTCCTATATTTACCCCAACAAAATGAAATAATGCACATATCAGTATTAAATATTAGAAGTAGAAGCTTATGGTCTTAACCCAAATTATTATCATATTGGTCATTATTTGAAAGTAAGATTAGGTCACCGATATTGGACAGTAATACCACTGGCAACATTATAGAATTAATGAATCTGCTCTGCTCGTAAAAAAGCAGAGTGGATTTCTTTTGATAAACTAAAAAACTATTTTAATGAAAACACTACTACTTATATTGACATTAATTATAACCCATTGGGGTTTTGCTCAAACTTTCAATACTTATAACTATAATACGCACAACTCAGATGTATTATGGGATGTCCTTGAATATGATTC
>QNXT01000106.1 GCA_003973505.1 Bacteroidota bacterium | reverse complement strand
ATTCCGCTCGCAATATCTTCAGCACCTTTTTCTTGTTTGCAATTCAGTAGTTCGACAGATTTTTTTCCACTTGCCATTCTCCCGGCTGCATTAATACGAGGGGCAATGGTAAATACTAAATCGCTGATTGTTAGTTCTCTTTCAAAAATATTTTTCTGAAGTGTTTTATCGTAATGCCGAGTGATATTGCTGTATTTTAGGATGCTTTCAATTCCTGGGCGCGGGTTTTCATTCAATCGCTTCAGTCCATAGTAGGCTAAAACTCGATTTTCACCTTTTATTTCAACGATGTCGGCGGCAATGCTAATGGCTACCAAGTCTAAGCAAGCTTCGAGTTTCGAAAAAGGAATATCTTGCTTTTGAGCAAAGGCCTGCATTAGCTTAAATCCCACACCACAGCCCGATAGTTCTTTATAAGGATAAGCGCAACCCTCTTGTTTGGGGTCTAATACGGCTACGGCATCGGGCAATACTTCCCCGGGAAGGTGATGATCGCAAATAATAAAGTCAATATTTTTTTTATTGGCATATTCGACATTATCCACGGCCTTTATTCCACAATCAAGTGCAATAATTAAGGTTTCGTTGTTTTTATATGCATGGTCGATTCCTTGCTTCGAAATTCCATAACCCTCCAAATATCGATCAGGAATATAAAAATCAATTTTAGGATGAAATTGTTTAAGGAAAGAATAAACTAAAGCTACAGAGGTGGTTCCATCCACATCATAATCACCATATATAAGGATACGCTCTTGGTTTTCGATGGCCTGTTGAATACGTAAAACTGCTTTGTCCATATTCAGCATTAAGAAAGGATCGTGTAATTGGTCTAAGGAAGGGCGAAAAAAAGCTTTTGCTTCTTCGAAAGTAGTAATCCCTCTTTGAACTAATAAACCTGCAAGTACCGTGTTGATATTTAGTTCTTTCGATAGTTTATTAACTATACTTTCATCTCCCTTTTTCGCAATAATCCACCTTTTTTCCATAGGTAGGCAAAGGTAATCTATTTTTGATTTTGTTTGATTGCTTTTATTGACTGTTGGAGTGAAAATGTGTGCTTCTGTAAAATGAGATTTTATAAACCAGATTGTGTCTGATTTGATACATATCTGTTGTTAAAAGTTTTATGAAGCAATAAATATTGATTGTTTGGGGTGCTGTTTTATTTCCATTGAAATATGTCTAAAACATAAATGTCAATAAATCAATTGAATGGCTTTTTAAGAAAGAAAGTTCTAATTATTTTGTGATATTCAAATAATTACTTACTTTTGCAGCCCCAAAAATGAGGTTGATTGGAAAGATTGTTAGAATATAAGATCCCTTTTAGGGGAATTAGTGAGGGAATACATGAATATACATTTCATGTGCAAGATGCGTTCTTTGAAGCAATGGAATCAGAGGATATTCACCAGGCCGATGTGCATGTGGATTTGAAACTGGATAAACAATCGCGAATGATGATTCTCGATTTTACGATTCAGGGAAAAATTGTTTTAACATGCGATCGATGTCTTGGTTCTATAGATTTCCCCATTGATATTGAACACCAGTTGGTTGTGAAATATGGGAGAGTTGATGAGGAGCAGGATAGTGATATTTTGTATTTAGGAGATGAGGAGTACCAATTGGATGTTAGTAGTATGATTTATGAAAACATTGTGTTGGAAATCCCGATACGAAAAGTTCACCCCGATGATGAAAACGGAGATTCTACTTGTGACGAAGAGCAAATTTCACTAATAAATCAATATTCAAAACGAGCAGGAAATGATTCTCGTTGGGACGCATTAAAGAATTTAAAATTAGAAGATTAATATTATAAATATAGAATTATGGCACATCCTAAAAGAAAAATTTCGAAAACACGCCGTGACAAAAGAAGAACACACTATAAAGCTGTGGCTCCTACTTATGTAACATGCCCAAATTGTGGCTCATCAGTGTTGTATCACCGCGTTTGTAACGAGTGTGGTTATTATAAAGGTAAACTAGCAATTGAGCAAGAAGCAATCGTTTAATTAGCGGTTAATAATTATTTTTGAAAAGCAAAGTATTGTTTCTATGAAAACAATATATTTGCTTTTTTTATATGTGTATGTTTTATATACATAATGGTGTAACAAGCTTGATAATGAGCTAATTAAACAAAATAATTATAAATAATGACAAAGTTTACTGCTGCAGTTACAGGAATAGGGTCGTATGTGCCCGATTATATTTTGACCAATGAGGAGCTTTCTGAAATGGTTGATACTAGCGACGAGTGGATAATGACTCGTATTGGAATTAAAGAACGACATATTTTAAAAGAAGAGGGAGAAGGTACTTCATTTATGGGTGTAAAAGCAGTAAATGAACTCTTACAAAAAACAAATACGACTCCTGAGGAAGTGGATTTGTTAATATGTGCTACCGTTACTCCTGATCATGTTTTTCCTGCTACTGCAAATATTATTGCCGATAAAGTAGGCATAAAGGGAGCATTTCACTTTGATATCAATGCGGGATGCTCGGGATTCTTATATGCTTTGGCTACGGGGGCTCGCTTTGTAGAGAGTGGACAGTATAAAAAAGTGATTATTGTTGGAGCTGATAAGATGTCATCAATTGTCGATTATACCGATCGTGCGGTGAGTCCAATATTTGGTGATGGTGCCGGAGCTGTAATGCTTGAGCCAAATACGGATGGTTTCGGAGTTTTGGATATGATTTTGGAAAGTGATGGCGTAGGTCGTCATCATTTGCATCAAAAAGCGGGAGGTTCTGTAAAACCGGCTTCTCATGAATCTATTGATGCTCGTGAGCACTTTGTCTATCAAGAGGGCCAACCTGTTTTTAAATGGGCAGTTTCAAAAATGGCTGATGTGTCAGTTGCCATGATGGAAAAGCATAATCTTACGGCTGATGATATTCATTATTTAGTTCCACATCAAGCAAATATGCGAATCATAACCGCTACGGCCAAACGTATGGGGTTAGCTCCAGAGAAAGTGATGATTAATATTGAAAAATATGGTAATACCACAGCAGGAACGCTTCCGCTTTGTATTGCGGATTATGAGTCGGAGTTGAGAAAAGGAGATAATCTGATTTTATCAACCTTTGGTGCTGGTTTTACTTGGGGAGCGATACTTCTAAAGTGGGCTTATGATCCCAAATAATTCATTTCAAAAAAATATATTTAAGCCGCTATTTCAATTTTTGATTTAGCGGTTTTTTTATATTACATGAAAAAGAACAAGTGCGTAAAGATAAAATCGAAGTAAACGCGTAAGTCCTAAAAGTAGGAAGTTCTTTTTGGGATAATTAACCATTCCTGCTACCATACTTACCGTAGAAAAGGGTAGAGGCAATAGGGCTGAGAAAACAATTAAAAATCCTCCATATCGTTTTACTTTATCAAGATGATCGTCGAGTTTTTTCTCGAGCCAATGATGAATTTTAGGAAATTTCCGAATCCATCGACCAATAAAGAAAGCTACAACCCCACCGATATAAGAAAGAATAGCCAGAATGCTAAGCATTAGCATTGGGTGACTGGTTTTTCCAGCCCAAGCAATGAAAAAGTCGGGTGGGATGAGCCCTAATAATGTTTCAGAAGTAAAGAAAATGATTAGCGTCATGGGAGCATTCCATTGTTGTAAAAAGACGGAAATTTTGGAATGCAGATCATTGATAAACTGTTGTGCAAGCACTAAAATAATCGCAATAACTCCTGCTATGATTAGTAATTTAATCAAGCTACGCCAAGCCAATCCATAAATGCCTTTATACTTCAAAAACCGATGATACAGACTGAGTTTCTTCTTCATTTTTTTACTTAAAATTACTATTACAAAAATAATAACTTTGTCAACCTATAAAACATTGTATTTAAAGATAAAAATTTATGATAAAATTTCGGTTTTTGCCATTTGTGACTGCTTTGATGGTCTATTTCATTGTTTCGGGATTTTCCCCCAAGCAAAAATCGAATGTGCGAGCCATGTATGCTACCGTGTGGAGTGTGAGCAGTGCCGCCGATATTGATAAACTTTTAGAAACGGCTCATAAATATAAATTCAATCAAATTTTTTTTCAAACACGCTATCGGGGTGATGCACTATATATTGCAAATAAAACGGATTCAACTTATCCCAATAATGAGCACCTATGTTATACGGTGAAAGATTCTACTTTTGACCCTCTGGGTTACGCTATCGAAAAGGCCAAGAAATATCATATTGAGATTCATGCCTGGGTGACGGTTTTTGTTGTTACGCCGCATGATTTATGGAAAATTAAGCCCGATCATATTTACTATACACACCCTGAGTGGTTGACGTACAATAGAAAGGGTGATTCTATGGCAAATAATGAGCATGAAGGAGCCTTTTTCGATGCGGGTGTTCCTGCTGCAAAAGAATATTTCTTGAATGTAGTGAGTGATATCGTGCGTAATTATGATATCGATGGTATTCAGTTTGACTATATTCGATATCCGGATTCGTCTTATGGTTATAATCCTATAGCGATGGAGGAATTTAAGAAGTCGGGGAGTTCTAATTTTGCAAAATGGAAGCAAGAGCAGCTGAGCAATTTTCTAAATATTCTGTATTTGCAATTAAAACATATCAAGCCAAAAATTCAAATTTCAGCGGCTGTAATTGCTAAAAGAGATAAGGCTTTGAATAAGTATTCGCAGGATTGGATGCTGTGGTTAGAAAATCAGAATATCGACAGAGTGTATCTAATGGCTTATAATACAAGTGTAAAAACTTTTACGGAGCTCATAAAGCAAGCTTCTAAAGTAAATCAATATCGTAGAATGGTTTTGGTTTTAAGAGCTTGGCCACCACCCAATTCAAAGTATTCGGTTGCTCAGATTAACGAAAAGATTAAGGTAAGCAAAAAGTATCATTTTAAAAATTTTGGTTTCTATAGCTATGCGGGAATGCGTGATAATAAGTATTTTACAGGTATTAAGTTTTAGATTTTGTGCTTGGAAAAAGTTGAAATTAGACAATGTGAAATATTAAGTATATCGAGTAGAATTTTTTATTATTTTTGCAGTCCATTAAAACAATGGTCTCGTGGCCGAGTGGCTAGGCTGGGCTCTGCAAAAGCTCCCACAGCGGTTCGAATCCGCTCGAGACCTCAAAAAGCTCTAGACTATTTTAGTTAAGGGCTTTTTTTGTATGATTTATCCGAAAGTTGTTTCTATTCTTTTCAAATTAAAAATAAAATCTTTGGAATTATTGATTTAGGTAGAAAAAAGTAAGCTGATTTTTTAAGGATTCCACTTAAATCAATAAAAATTATGTCCTCTTATACTATTTCAAATATTCTTACGTCGAACTCAGGTTATAAAGATATAATGCATTATTATTTGCATATTCCTGACGTTGAGAATTTGGAAGACTGTGAAGTGATTGTCTATTGTCATGGTTATTCGGGTAATTGGATTTTGTATTCGCAACTTTTTGCCAAACATACCAATGCTATTATCATAGCTGTGGAGAGCCCAAGCTTTAGTGGGTATTTTTCGAAAAAAGTTATGGAAGAAATTCTTAATAAAACCCTTCCAAATGCTTTTAGTCGGATTGGAATAACCTATAAAAAACCACATTTAATTGGCTTGTCAAATGGTGGTTCAGCCATTAATACCTCATTAGCTTACTATCCTAATAAGTTTAAATCCTTTACTATTCTATCGGCAAATTTAAGAACCAATCCGCGTGCAAATGCTAAGGTTCATATTATCTATGGTTCCAATGATCGTAGTGGAGGCGTAAGTAGTAAAATTCCTAAGAGTAAATATACACGCCATCGTATTAAAGGGGAAGACCATTCGCTTATAGTGGCTCGTCCTGAATTGACTTTTGGATTGATAAATGAGATTATTGGACAAAAGAAATAAGTAATTTTAGGAAATACAACATCGGCTTAGGATAGCTGTAAATTTAAAACTAATAAAACCTATTTAAGATTGGGAAGTCTTAAATAGAAACAGAATAGGGTGTTTATCCACTGCAATTAGAGAAATATAAAAAAGAAAAATAGAAAAGCTAAAGTTGTAAGCTTTTAAGTATTAACCAAAACGAAAATATGAATAAATTTAAGTTTTATGTTGAAATTAGAAAAAATGAAATTGACGAGGGACTTAGAATGTATCTACTCACCTGCACAAGAGAAGAAGATGCCTTTTTTGCCTTAAATGATCGCATTGAATCTGGTGTTGATGATGATATAGAGCAATTGATTATGTCTTTGTTATTAAATGAACTACCTAGTCGCAGAAGTAATATTGTAAGAAGAAAATAGGTTGTAATGAAATATGGAGATATTCGAGAAAGAGTCTTAAACTAAATCAAAAGCGAATAGCAAAATATACTAGGTGTGCATGATGACTGTAATATTAGGGATGTTCTTTTTGCCATGCAGAAGTAATAGTAAACAGAATTATTGCGATAATGCTGCCAAATAATGCACCTACGACTACATCAGCAGGAAAGTGTACGCCTAAGTATATACGCGAGTAGATAATAAGCAATGCCCAGAGAAATATAAGTGGAGTGAAATATTTTATTTTTTTGCCCAAGGCTAAAGCCATAAATGTGGCTATGGAAAACATATTGGCCGCATGTGATGAAACAAAGCCATATTTTCCTCCACAATGGTCGCGAACGATGTGAACCATTCCTTTGAGTTCAAGGTTATGGCAAGGACGTAAGCGGTGAAATTGATTCTTAAAGAGGTGAACTGAAAGCCAATCGGATAGTCCCACAGCAGCCACAAGCATAATAACATATATCCACCATTGTTTGGGATAATGTTTATACAAAAGGTAAATAAATAGAATATATAGTGGAATCCAAGTGATGGGTGCACTTACCCAATACATGATAAAATCGAAAAATCGATTGTGCATTCCATTAAAATACAGGAATACCTCATGGTCAATATGAACTAATTTTTCAATCAATTACCAAGTAGGTTCATTCATTTTCTTCCAAAGCTTATCTTTTAACTCGCTAATGCCTTGACCGGTGATAGCAGAAATAAAAATCGTATCAACATCCCTAGGCAGTTCGGGCTTTAGATCTTCAATCATTTCCTCATCAAAAATATCTGATTTGCTGATTGCTAATAGTCTCGATTTGTCTAATAACTCCGGATTATATTGTTTCAATTCATTTAGTAGAATATGATACTCTTTGTCAATGTCATCACTATCAATAGGAACCATGAATAGCAAAGTGGAATTCCGTTCTATATGGCGTAAAAATCGCAATCCCAAACCTTTTCCTTCATGAGCACCTTCAATGATTCCTGGAATATCGGCCATGATAAATGATTTATTATCATGATAGGAAACAATACCCAAATTGGGTTTTAAGGTGGTGAAGGGATAATCAGCAATTTCAGGTCGAGCAGCAGAAACCACAGAAAGCAGTGTTGATTTTCCTGCACTTGGAAATCCTACTAAGCCCACATCTGCCATGATTTTCAACTCCAATATTACCCAACCTTCTTCTAATTCCTCACCAGGTTGTGCGTAATCGGGCGTTTGGTTTGTAGAATTGGCAAAATGCACATTTCCTAATCCGCCACGACCTCCTTTTTTAATAATAATCTCTTCGCCGTGCTTGGTTATTTCTCCAATTAGTTCATTGGTTTCGGCATCACGAATAATGGTTCCCAAAGGCACATCAATAATCTTGTCGGCACCTTCGGCTCCGGTACTTCGCGAACGACTTCCTGCAGCACCATGCTCGGCTTTGATATGCTTGGTATATTTCAGGTGCAATAATGTCCAATATTGTTCATTACCTCGAGCAATAACATGACCACCACGACCACCGTCACCACCGTCAGGACCTCCTTTTGGGATGTATTTTTCACGGCGCATATGATGTGACCCTGCTCCTCCATTACCCGATTTGCAATGGATTTTTACGTAATCAACAAAGTTTGAACTTGCCATTATCTATGATTCTAAATGTTTTTTAATTATAGGGGCTACAGCAGCATTAATGCGGTCAAATACTTCTCCATCCTCATCGTCACCATGCATTTTAACGAGTTTTTGTTGGTTCTCATAGAATGCTACTACGTCCTTCTTAATCACACCTTCCCACTCTTCAAGGCGGTGAATAATTACATCCGTACTCATATCGTAACTACGCGCTTTAGCTGTTTTGCTTCGTCCAGATAATCTGCGAATAGCCTCAAGTGTAGTTGTTTGTAATTGAATAACCAAATTTACTTCTGAGTTTGTCTTTTTGAGCAAACCGTCAAGTATATAAGCCTGCACTAATGTACGAGGGAAGCCCTTAAATACAAATCCATTTACGTGGGGATTATTACGAATAGCTTGCTCAATAATTCGGATTGGATACTCATCTGGAACGAGATCTCCCTTGTCCATATATTCTTTACAAGCCAATCCTAATGGTGTTTTATTAGCAATCTCTTGACGCATCAATTTACCTGTTGAAATATAAGCAAGATTATATTTGTCAGCAATCATTTTTGCCTGAGTACCTCGACCTGATCCAGGTTTACCTGTTACAACGATATTGAAATATTTGCGCTGCAAGGTTTTTTCTATGGCATCATTCAAACGGTTGGTAATTTCTTCAATTTCTCCAACACCGTTGATGGCAATATATTTACCACGATCTTTATAGAAATCAATCAAAGGCATGGTTTTTTCTTCATACTCTTTCAATCGGCTTTGAATCACCTCAAGATTATCATCAGAACGACCTGAAGATTTACCTCTTTCAAGTAAACGCTCAATAAGTTCTTCTTTTGGCACTTCCAAGCTTAACATCATGGTAAGGGATGTGTCTAATTTTATTAAAAGTCCATCAAGAATATATGCTTGAACCACCGTGCGAGGAAATCCATCGAAAAGAATACCGTCTTTTTTTTCAGCAAGTATTTTCTTTTCAATAATTTGAACAATTAAATCATCCGAAACCAATTTTCCAGCAGCGATAGTGTCTTTGGCTTTCTTTCCTAATTCACTTCCTTCTGCAATTTCTGCTCGTAGAATATCTCCGGTAGAAATATATGTAAGGTTATATTTTTCAACTAAGTATTTCGATTGAGTTCCTTTTCCTGCGCCTGGAGGGCCAAATAGTGCAATATTCAACATTTTTTTTGGGCTTATTAGTTATCAATAATTTTATAAATATCTTCAAAATTTCGGCCTAATCCATCATAATCTAAGCCATAGCCAACGATAAAATCGTTGGGGATTTCCATTCCAATATAATCTACTTTATAAGATTTCTGAAATGCTTGGGGTTTGAATAGGAGGGTCGCAACTCTTGTTTCTGCGACTCTTTTTTTGTGTAAATCAGCAATAATGCCTTCCATAGTGATTCCTGTGTCCACAATATCTTCAACAATAACTACGGTGCGACCTTGTAGGTCTTCGTTTAGACCGATAAGCTCCTTCACTTTCTCTGTAGATTGAGTGCCTTGATATGAGGAAAGTTTTACAAATGAAATTTCGCAATCAATGGCGATATTTTTCATTAAATCGGAGGCAAACATAAAAGCTCCATTAAGTACAACAAGAAATAAAGGTTTTTTTCCTTCTAAGTCCTTATTGATTTCATTGGCCACTCGACGCACCTGTTTAAGGATTTCTTCTCCGCTAATTTCAATAGCAAAGCGTTTGTCTTTCAGCTGTATTTCTTTCATGATGGGTATCGTAGTATTCAATTAATAATGAGCCTTTCAAAAGTTTATATCATTTTGACTGATAGATGACTGAGGTAAATACTAATCGATATAGAATTTATACGTCAAATGGCGTTAAACTGATATTATTTACTCTTCTGCAAAGATAGTAAAATACTGCTATTTTTTAGCACAATTGAAAGGTGGTCTAGATAAAAAAAGAGCCAGATTACAAAATCCAGCTCTTTTCAATTTGTTAGAATTCTTTTTTACCTTATGCAGTATAAATGTCCATCAAAACTTGCAACAAAAATCTTACCTTCATAAACTGCAGGACTTGTATGTACTCGGTCAACAGCAGTATAGTGCCAAGCTTCTTTTCCTGTAGCAGTCTTTAATCCATATAGGTTATTGTCGTCGCATCCAAATACTACGATACCATTACTAACAACAGGACTTGAATGTATAACTTGAGTTGCTGTAAACTCCCATTCTTTTTCTCCAGTATTAATATTTAATGCATAGAAACGATAATCGTAACTACCAAAATAAACGTGTTTGTCATCAACAGCTGGGCTTGAATTGATAGGTGCTGAAGTTTGGAAAGGTTTATTCCAAATGGCTTTTCCGGTTGAAAAGTTTAAGGCGTACATTGCATGATCATCGCAACCGAAGTAAATGTTGCCATGGGCGATAGCAGGTGAAGAGCCAATTCCTTCTTTTGCTTTAAATTTCCATACTAAATCACCGGTTTTAACATCCAATACGTAAAGGTAATGGTCCATACTTCCAAAAGCGATTTTTCCGTCAGCGATAGCTGCACTTGAATATATTGCATCAGCTGTTTTGAATGACCAAACTTTTTTACCTGTTTCTTTGTTTAAGCAGTAGAAGTTTCCATCATAGCTGCCAAAAAATACATTGTCATCTAATACAGTTGGACTTGACATGATAATGTCACCAGTTTGGTACTTCCATGATTCTCTACCAGATTTTCTACTAACGGCGTAGAAAACACCATCAGAACTGCCAAAATAAACATTCTTTTCACCAACATAAGGATTAGAGCGGATGTCACCACCAGTAGGGAATTCCCATACAACTTCACCACTATCTGCTTTTACAGCATAAAAGATACTGTCAGCAGCTCCAAAGAATACCATATCATAGGCAACTGAAGGGCTTGTGCTGATTCGTGCATTTGCTTTTACTTTCCACAAAAGATCACTTTTCTCTGGGTGAACATTTGAAGTGGCAATTCCTGTGTTTTGGATATTACCTCTGAATTTAAACCAAGGTTTGCTGTCTTGTGGTTGCTCAATTTCTTTTGGTGCAACAGTTGCTTTATCGGCTGTTTCTTTTGCTCCTTCGTTCTGACAAGCAAACATTGTAAGTCCTACAAGGACGATTGATAATAATTTAATGATTTTCATTTTATGTTTACGTTTTATTGATTGTACATTATTAACCTGAGTTCGATGTAAGATTTCACTCACAGAAAGTCAATAGCAGACCATATTTGTTGCTAAATATCACGAAGTAATAGCGGGCTATTTCGAGTGGTATTTGGTGCAAAGATGGTTTGCTATTGACTTTTTTATAAATTTTGATAATTAGCCCATATACTTCCCCAAATATACTCGAATTATCTCGATAGTCCATCGTAAATTTGAGTCGTATATGAACTAATTATCTGAAACTGTGAGCAAAGCTTACATCGAACTCAGGTTATTACTATTGACCGACAAATATACAATAAAAAATTGATTCTTATAAATGTATTAATATGCATTAAATCAATTACATAGGTAAGAATTAATTATTAAAAAGTCCTAATATTTTATCAGCAATTACCCTCGAGAGTTTATAATTTGATTCGTGTGTCCAGCCTGCAATATGTGGGCTGAGAATTACTTTTGACGAATTACTCAAATATTGAAAAGCTGTTGGGAGATTATCTTTGTCGATATTTTCAAACCCCAGTTTTTCATACTCTAAAACGTCCAAACAGGCACCCTTTATTTTACCATTTTCTAAAGCTTTTACCAAGTCATCTGTTTTTACAATAGGACCCCGGGCTGTGTTGACTAGGTAGAAGTCTTTTTTGAATTTCGAAATCCATTCTTCATTTATAAGATAGGCTGTTTCTTCATTCAAGGGGAGATGTATGCTTATAATATCACTCTTTTCAAAAAGTTCTTCCATGCTAGTTTCACGCACATATTCATCACTGTAATTCGTTTTGTATTTATCGAAAGCAATTACTTCTACGTCAAAACCAATCAATCGTTGAGCAAAGGCACTACCCATATTTCCATATCCAATAATCCCTACTCTTTTTCCTTCCAATTCAATTCCTCGATTTGCTTCTCTGTTCCACTGTGCCTGTCGCACTTCTTGATCTGCTTTATTCAAATTATTGAAGAGGCTCAAAAGCATTCCGATAGCTTGCTCGCCAACAGCCGTACGATTTCCTTCGGGCGAATTGATGCAGATAATGTTTTTATTTTCGGCATAAGCTACATCAATATTTTCCATTCCTGCTCCTACACGAGCAATGAATTTTAGTTTCTGTGCATGGTCAATAAATGCTTTGTCGATTTTTATCCCACTTCGTATAATGATTCCTTCATATTCGGGAATTAGTTCCAGGTAATAATCATAACTTTGGGCAAGGTCAATAAGGATGTCGTGGCCATTTTCTATTAATAAGTCAGGTAATATTTTATGTACGGGGTCAATTATTAGAATCTTCATGATTTAACGTATTTAATTGTAGCAAATAGGCTTTTTTAGGGTAAAAAAAAGGGAGCCAATGGCTCCCTGAATTTTGTAATAATGTTTATTAAAACATAAATGCTAATCCCATTACACCTTGCCAATAGGTTAATCCGTTTTGGAATCCAAGGTCGGTATTTGTATATGCAATGTAATTGTATTTTATGGCTAAATTAAGTCCAACATCAGAGTCAGCGCCTAATTGAACGAATACACCTGCTTCAGGAGCAGCAATAAATTGCCATGAATCAACTTCAGTATAAACACGACCAAATTCAACTGACATGGTTTGATATTCTGGACCCATATGAATTCCGATAAATGGTTTAATCATTGCCTCAGGCATTGGGTAATAATAACCATCAATGGTCATAGTGAAATTATAGAAAGTAGTTTTAATAACACCTGTAGCAGCTCCGCCATCAAATTCGTAAGTTTTTTTAGGGTACTTTTCGTAAAAACCATTCCATCCTAATTGTCCACCAATAGCAAATCGGTCAGTAATAAACCAACGTGAGTCGATACTAAATCCACGGTAACTTACTGTAGAAATAAAATCTTTGAAGGTGCCAGCTCCCCAACCAAGGTTGTAGTTGATGTTGAAAAAACCACTAGGTAATAAGAAATTCTCATCATAAGTTGTTTTCTTAGGCAGGTTTAATGAATATTTATCAGATGCTTTTTTGTTCTTATTTGATAATAATGAGTATTTATCATTAGCAAAAGATGATATGCTAATTAATAGGGCTATACTTATAATTAATGCTTTCATAGGTTTGTTTTTTAATTTTTTTGATACCTGATTATCGTTAGTATTTTCATTTGCATTTTCTATCATGACCATTTCGTCTCAATTATGATGAAAATCGAATGCGAGTTACCATCAGATGTTTAGTTTGTTTTTAGATATGGAGATTGTGTAAAAGCTTGTTTTATACCTTCAATAACTCGTTCCATGTCGTACTCACCTTGCTCAGTTTGTAGTCCATTAACAAAAGCTTGCCATACAAATTTCATTTTTGGAGCAGCTGGGTCTGAAGGGTCACTTCCAGGTACGGTCTCTAAATAATTAATGAGACTACGTAAAGAATCTCCATCAGCCATTTCAATCATAACATTGGCTGTTTTGTAACTATAATATGTGGATCCACCATACCAAGGGTAGTATCCGCCATACCATCCACCCCAACCAGGATAGTAACCATCCCAATAACCAGGATAACCCCACCAATAACCAGGGTATGATATAACGCCTTCAACTTTAACTAGCGTGGCTATTAGGTTAATAGCAGCATCGGCATCTTGTAGGCTGTCCATCACTTGTGTATATCCATTGGCCTTCATTTGGCGTATTACTTCATTTCTGATTTGAATGGATGGACCGCCAAGGGCGTAAAAACGTTTCCAGTTTTGATCACCTTCTTCTATGTAATCGCTAACCATACCTACGGAATCACGTACATAAAAAGTTTTGTATGTATTAAAATCAAATTTTGTGTCATAATAGGTTAAAACCATATCATAATCTTCATAATAAACGGTTTCAGTCTTATAGCAAGAAGTAGCAATGGTAGCTACTACTGCAAGAATGACAAATAATCTTGTAAATCTTTTCATATGTATAAAATTTATTAATTCAGTAGTTTATAGTCACATAACATTATTTTAATCAGCCTCAATGGGTATAATACGATTAAAATGTATTATGCTTGTTTCATAATGTTTCAAGTCTTCTGTATTGGTTTGCAAATATAGTATATTATTTATATCATTTATAAATAAGAGTTTTTCTTAACAATTTTGCTGATATCCTTTCTTATTTTAACCCTTAAGGGGTAGTCGTCAGGAGCATAACCAAAACTGATTATGAGTCCGATGGTTTTCTTAGTTGGAATGTTAAGCAGTTTTTTAATTTTATTTTCATCAAACCAACCTAACATACAACTACCGATACCATCTTCTTCAGCTTGTAAACACATGTGCTCAGCAGCTATTCCGATATCAATTAACGGATATTCTTTGTTTTTTATTGTGCCACCAATTTGCGTTGTGATTTTGGGTTTTTCAATAACCATTACAATGATTAGCGGCGATTGACTGACAAATTTGTTTATTCCAATGAGGGTGCCACGTGTCGCTTTTGCCACTTTAAGTGTGAGCTCGGGTTCGTCCACAACCACAAAAGTCCATGGTTGAGAATTACTTGCCGAAGGAGCCAATTGGGCGGCTTCGAGAATCCGGTTTAGTTTTTCCTCTTCAATGGGCTTTTCTAAAATATATTTTCGCACGCTTTGGCGCTTTTTTACCAAATCTATAAAAGACATCATTATAGTTTGTAAATTAAGAAGATATTGAGTGAGGGGAAGAATGCGTATTTATGCATCATCTTTTTCAACTCTTCGTTTGCCTGTTTAGCTACGGGAGTTATATAACGATAGTCGGATTGTAATTTATGATTGGAAAAAATATTTGCAGAAAGTCCGAGCTCCAAACGTAATTCCCATTCAGGACTACTGAGTTGCCAGGTTTTTCCTGCAAACAATCCCAATTGCACATAATTGGTGATTAGGGTAAGAGGTTTCTTAGAATCTGCTTTTGAAATTGGACCCAAAGGGAAGTCGGGACCGTCAAGATTCACATTGAAAGCTTCATTAATTACCTCGTCACTAATATCACGTTTCAGAAGGCTCATCCATTGACCTGAAATACCCACATAATAGCGTCGATTGTCCGAACCAAAATAATAGTGCATACCGATATCAGCTCCTGCTCCAATACTAAAAGGTTCCTTTAGAACGGCTGTTAGTTTTGGATCGGCTCCCCACATTTCCATCGTTGCTAATGGTGCATTGCTAAATGGAATGGTGATAATTTGAAGGTCAGCATGCATTCCAAAATGAGGTGTAAATCGTTGATAATAGCCAAGATTATAGGTGTAAGGGGCTTTTATCCCAAAGTGAATACCTCTAATTGGTCTGATGGCATAGTTGCTAATGCTTATTAGCAGAAAAACTAAAAACAGAGGTAGGGCTCTTTTATAGATCATTATTCTAATTCTTTTATCATATTAAGTTGGTTAGGTATGGCGTGAAAATAATAAGCCCAATGATTAATGCACAAATGGCGGTGATTAAGACCGCTGCAGCAGCCAAGTCTTTAATAATTCCTGCTTTGGGATCGTGATTTGGCTGAACCAAATTAGTAAGTTTTTCGATGGCCGTATTGAATATCTCGGCGCTAAGTACCATGCCAATAGCCACTATTATAAATAAAAGCTCTGTTTTTGTGATGTCAAGAATATAGGCTAATGTTAATGCAATAACCGTTAGCGTAATATGAATATAGAAGTTGTGTTGATGATGCATCATGGCGGCAAGGCCCTTGAATGCATAGCTAAAACTTTTTATTCGTTCTGATATTCTAAACATGCTTCAATTTTATGGGAGATTTTCAGTCTGCAATTTTTCAAAATCTTCAATAATTGCATAATGTTGTTTGCCTTTGAACTTATAGCCAATCAATGCATGACCGGTATATTCTATGGGTACATTCTTTGAAATGCCTTGGTTAACGGGCTGTAAAACTCCGTGTTCATCAGGAAGACTTCGTTTTACGGCTTGAATATAAATCGTATCGCCCTTAGCAAAGTCATTGCTAATGGAATTGTCAGGATTTTGATGGCTTGCTTTTATTGGATAATAGGTAACCCCAACCCATAAATCTTCGAATTGTATTTTTTCTGAAGATTTTTTTGCAACGATTTTTATAAGGAATACTTCCGAACTGCCCGATTCCATTCGGCCTGCATTCACTACTTGCCGGGTCGATTGAATTATTTTAAAAGGTTGAGAAAAGAATAGTCCGAAAAGGAAAAGAAGTATAAATCCAAGAATTTTCATAGTTATAAAATGTTATTATTATTAATACTAATTGAACCGGATAGCCTCTACAGGGCTTAATCGGGAGGCCATAAAAGCAGGTATAAGACCAGCAATAAGCCCAATGAACAAAGAAATTGAGATTGCCATAACTACATTATTTAGATTAAGACTTGCATTGAAATCAAAACCATTTTTAATAATTAAGACGGACAAAAATACAAAAAGCAAGCCAAATATTCCGCCAAATAATGAAAGAAAAACAGATTCAAATAAAAACTGCAATAAAATAAAATAGTTTTTCGCTCCAAGTGCCTTCTGTATTCCTATTTGAGAAGTGCGTTCGTGTACACTTACAAACATAATATTTGCAATTCCAAACCCTCCAACTAATAAGGCTAAGCCTCCAATAAACCAACCAGCTTTTCCTAATACGGAGAAGAAACTGTCAAACACATTATTCAATGTGGAAATCTCATTTATGGCAAAATCATCATCAGCCGCTGGTTTGAGTCGATGAACTGAACGTAAAATCATACGCACTTCTTCTTTCAAAGCAAGGGGTTCGACTCCAGGCTTTGGTTTTATAATAATGGTCGGATTTGAAAATCCTGATTTTATATTAATCACTTTTCGAACAAAATTGATAGGTAGAAAAATCTGATTGTCATGAGATTCTCCAATCATACTCTGTCCTTCCTTTTTGAACACTCCAACAACGCTTACTTTTCGCCCCATAATTTTTATTTCCTTGTTTAGAGGGCTGTTTTTGAAAAGCTTATTTTTAATGTCATCTCCAATAATACAAACGGGTTTTCCCGATGCCGATTCCAAAGGGGTTAAATAGCGTCCTTCACTTAAATCAAATGAAAATACATCTTCGTACTCATGAGAACCTCCTATATAATTTGTGTTGCTAGCCTCTTTTCCTTCAAAATAAACATTCTTTCTTCCGCTAACCATAATTCCCACGCTTTTAGCTAAGTTGCTACGTTGTCTAAGAGCTTTCGCATCTTTCATACTTGGGTTAGGTCGTTGCGAAAATTTCCACCATGGTGTGTTTTGGTCATATATCCAAGGGCGTCTATTGATGTATAATATATTATTGCCCAAGTCGGATACGGATGATCGCACATTGTTTTCAAAAGAGTCGGTAATAGTGAAAACAAAAATGACTAAAAAAATACCAATGGTAATGCCCAATAATGAAAGTATGGTTTGTAATTTATTAGCTAGTAGCGAATGGATTGCAAACAGGTAACTCTCACGTATAAGGCGTAGTATCAGCATTATTTTGTTAGTATTTTATACATATCATCGAATACGTGTTTTTGGATTTCGCGGTCATGATTGCTTACATTTTCACGACCGTTTAGACGAGTAACAACATGAAGCTTTGATTCAAGCATTTCTACTTCTATTTTTGAGTTGTCGCGATTTCTCAATCCTTTATATATCATTACGGCTGAGATGGCATCAGCTGTTGGGTCGTTTATGGATTTATAAACTTTCACTTGGGTGCCACTTGGTAGAAATACTGTGTTTTCAAGGTCTCTACGGGTTTTATCAATCAAATTCATAAGTTCCTTAAGTGTTTCTTGTGGTCTGAAATGATACCAATGACCTTGTTCTTCATCCGTCATATTGGTTTCTATATAACCCAACATGGGGCCTAAAACACCAACGAGTGTAAGCATTTTATCTGAAGGTACAATGATGGGGTCGATCATGAAAATATGCTTTAATCCCTTGGGCTCGAAGAAATTGGATTTAACTAAATTGATGATTAATGGACAAGCTGTGGATGAGCCTACAAAGTTAATATTGTTGTAGCCCTTTGCACGAAGTGCTTTGTATTCGTCGATGATGGAAGATTGCCAATCTTTCCACGTAGCATTCTTGAAATCTTCATAAGTTCGACCATGTCCACCAAGTAATACTTGCGAAACAAAAACGCCTCCTTTAGAATCTGCATAATCTCTGAAATCGTCCCATTCGAAAGTAGTGGCTGAATAGCCATGTGCTGCAATCAATACTGGCGTATTTATTTGAGCTGTAGTAGGATTTGGATAACGAACCGAAACTAAATATTTTG
>QNXT01000065.1 GCA_003973505.1 Bacteroidota bacterium | reverse complement strand
TCTATAAATTTTAGAAATGTGGCTGATGTTGCACATAAGAGTATTAAATTTTTTAGTGAAGAAAGTCCTAAGATTGTTTTTCCGTATCCTCAAATTAGCATTTTTAATGGGGCAGGAGGAATGGAGTTTCCTGGCATGGTAAACGATGGTGATAGTCGGGATTATACGGGTACATTGTATGTTACCTCTCACGAAATTGGACATTCCTATTTTCCTTTCAATACCGGTTTAAATGAACAGTTGTATGCATGGATGGATGAAGGATTGATAACTTTTTTACCTCGAAAATTTGTAGCAAAATACACGAATGATAGTAGCTATATTGCTTTTGAAGATATTATCAAATCCTATAATAAATATGCTGGAAGTATTCGAGAAATTCCTCTGATGATTCCTTCCACCAACACGGGTTTTGCATATCGTTACCAAGCTTATACACGTTCATCGGTGGCATTCTATACATTGAGTGAATATTTAGGAGCCGATACCTTTGATTTTGCCTTGCAGGAATTTAGTCGCAGATGGGAGGAGAAGCACCCCACGCCTTATGATTTTTTTAACACTTTTAATGAAGTAGCTGGTGAAGATTTAGCTTGGTTTTGGAAGCCTTGGTTCTTTGAATTGGCTTATGCCGATTTGGCTCTTGAAGTTAAAAATAATCAGGAAGTTACTGTTGTAAATAGGGGAGGCATTCCTGTGCCAATTCATTTAAAAATTACATGGAATAACGGAACAGAAGAACATTTCTCCATGCCTGCTTCTGTATGGAAAAATGGTCGTGAAAAATTTACATGGAGCTTTAAGGTTATGGAGTTCAAAAAGCTAGAATTAGATACGAACTTAACACCTGATGCTTACCCAAATAATAATGTTTGGACAAGCGATAAATAAAAGATAAAATAGAGTGCCATTTTATGCAAATCCTGATACTGAATATTAGTACTGAAAATCAGTACTATAGGATTGTATTTTTCTAATCTAAACGAAAGCCTAAGGTGGTATTTTTACGGACTTTTTCTTCATAATTTTCAGTATATTTGTCGGCTATAAAATATAGAAAGCTGATGGAGGGAAGTAAAACCGAAAAAGTGCAGAATTTACACTTAAACTCAGTTGATTTATCAATTGATGATTTTGAGAATCTATTGCAAGGCGGAGCAAAAGTAGAATTATGCGACGATGTGATGGAGCGTGTGCAAAAAGCCTTTGATTTATTGAAGGAATTTACGGAGAAGAAGATTATTTATGGAGTAAATACGGGCTTTGGTCCAATGGCACAGCATCGTGTCGATCGTAAAGATCGTATTGCTTTACAATATAACCTCATTCGTAGTCATTCGTCGGGAGCAGGAAAAGCGATTCCAATGCAATGTGTTAAAGCAGGAATGTTGGCACGTTTGCGTAATTTTTCGCTTGGACATTCAGGAGTTCATCCCGATGTGGTTTTGATTTTGCAGAAAATGCTCAATCATGATATTATCCCTGTTATTCCTGAACATGGTGGTGTAGGTGCCAGTGGCGACTTAGTACAACTGGCTCATTTGGCATTGTCAATCATTGGCGAGGGGGAAGTGTTTTATAAAGGAAAACGCCAAGATACCGCATCGGTTTTCAAAGAATTAGGAATTGAACCTTTGGAAATTCGGCTTCGCGAAGGTTTGGCGATGATTAATGGAACATCCATTATGTCGGGTATTTCCATGGTGAATATTATGGAGGCGAAAAAACTCCTTAATTGGTCGTTGTCAGCTTCTGCCATGATTAACGAAATCGTGCAATCATTTGATGATCATTATTCCGAAGAGTTGAATAATGTAAAAAGACATCAAGGTCAGCGAGAAATTGCCCAAGCCATTCGTGAGATAACTACTTCTAGTAAGTTGGTGAAAAAAAGAGAATTTCACACCATTGATCAAAAAGAACTTCGTGTGTTCGATGAAAAGTTTCAAGAGTATTATTCTTTACGTTGTTTGCCACAAATATTAGGTCCCATTTGGGATACCATAAAAAATACTCAAGAAGTAATTGAGAACGAGGTAAATTCGGTAAGTGATAATCCGGTAATCGACATTGAAAGTAGAAAGGTATATCATGGAGGGAATTTCCATGGTGATTACGTTTCCTTGGAGATGGACAAATTAAAGATTGCCATTACCAAACTTTCTATGTTGGCCGAAAGACAGTTGAATTTCTTGATGAATGATAAGCTAAACAATATTCTCCCTCCGTTCGTAAACTTGGGTGTTTTAGGCGTTAATTTAGGAATGCAAGGAACGCAATTTACAGCCACCTCAACCGTTGCTGAAAATCAAACGCTTTCCAATCCAATGTATATTCATAGTATTCCTAATAATAATGATAATCAGGATATTGTAAGTATGGGAACCAATTCGGCTATGTTAGCACGTCGAGTAATTAATAATAGTTTCCAGGTACTTGCCATAGAATTGCTTACCTTGGTTCAGGCGGTGGATTATTTGGGCTTTGTAGATCAACTTTCAGATAATTCAGCAAAACTATATCGCGATATTCGAAAGCTAGTTCCCAAATTTGCTGAGGATAAGGTAATGTATAAAGAATTGGATTTAGTGGGTGATTATATTAGAAATAATGCACCAAAAATTATTAAATAATTGTATATGATAGCATTAGTAACTGGAGCTTCGAGAGGAATTGGACGAGCCATTGCATTAAAATTGGCTTCCATGGATTTTCATGTAATTCTTAATTATCGGTCGAATAAAGATCAGGCAGAAGAAGTAATGCAGGAAATAAAAAACTTGGGAGGAAGTGCTGAGCTGCTTGCCTTCGATGTTTCTGACGATAAGGCTGTTACTGCCGCTTTAGATCAATGGAAAGCTGAGAATCCGGATTCTGTAATTCAGATTTTGGTTAATAATGCAGGTATTACTCAGGATGCCTTGATGGTGTTTATGGAAAAAGAGCATTGGAAAAATGTGATTGATACCAATTTGAATGGCTTTTTTAATGTTACTTCGGCTTTATTACGGGATATGGTTGTTTCAAAATATGGTCGAATTATTAATATTGTATCGATTTCAGGCTTGAAAGGTACGGCTGGTCAAACCAATTATTCTGCCTCAAAAGGTGGTATTATTGCTGCAACCAAAGCCTTGGCACAAGAAGTGGCCAAAAAGAAAATAACAGTTAATGCTGTAGCACCTGGTTTTATTGTTAGTGATATGACGGAGGGCTTGCCTGTTAAAGAATTAAAGAAAATGGTGCCTGTAAATCGTTTCGGACAACCAGAAGAGGTTGCTGAATTAGTGGGTTTCCTAGCCTCAGACAAATCATCGTATATTACAGGAGAAGTGATAAATATTAATGGTGGACTATATAGCTAGTTTAATTTAAGAGATAAATAGTATAGCAAGATGAATAATAGAGTCGTAATTACTGGAATGGGAATCTATTCCACACTTGGTAAGAATTTGGACGAAGTGAAGAATGCTTTGTATGAAGGAAAATCGGGTATAGGTATTGATCCTGAGCGAAAAGACTTGGGTTTTATGTCGCCTTTGACAGGAATTATTGAACGCCCAAAGTTGAAAGGTGTATTATCGCGCCGTCAAAGGGTTGGATTGCCTGAGCAGGGAGAATATGCTTATGTGGCTACCATGGAAGCACTGAAAAATGCAGGGATTGACCAAGATTATCTTGATGCCAATGAAGTGGGTATTTTATATGGAAACGACAGCTCGGCTGTGCCTGTGATTGAAGCAGCTGATAAAATACGAGAGAAAAAAGATACGATGCTTGTGGGCTCGGGTTCTATTTTTCAATCCATGAATTCTACTGTGAGTATGAATCTTTCGGTGATTTTGAAACTGAAAGGAATAAATTTTACTTTAAGCGGTGCTTGTGCAAGTGGTTCACATGCCATAGGAATTGGCTATATTATGATTAAACAGGGCTTGCAAGATATGATTGTTTGTGGTGGAGCTCAGGAGATTAATGCTTTGTCCATGGGTAGTTTTGATGGTATAGGAGCATTTTCTACAAAAACGGATGATCCCACTAAGGCTTCAAAACCTTTCGATAAAAATCGTGATGGTTTGGTTCCTTCGGGTGGAGCTGCCAGTTTGATTCTTGAAAGCTATGAATCTGCTGTAAAACGAGGTGCTACAATTCTTGCTGAGGTGAAAGGCTATGGCTTTTCATCCAATGGCGACCATATTTCAGTTCCAAATGTGGATGGACTTTTACGCTCTATGAATCGTGCATTTAAAGATGCCGATTTAAGTCCTGCTGATATCGATTATATAAATGCCCATGCTACATCAACGCCTGTTGGCGATTCGAATGAGGCAGAGGCTTTAGGTCATTTCTTTGAGGAATTGAAAACGCCTGTTAGTTCAACAAAATCAATGACGGGGCATGAAATGTGGATGGGTGGTGCCAGTGAAGTTATATACTCTTTATTGATGGCTCAAAATTCGTTTATTGCTCCAAATATCAATTATGAAGAAGGTGACGAACATTCTCAAAAATTGAATATTGTGAGTAAAACCATGAAAAAAGAGATTAATACTTTCTTAAGTAATTCATTTGGATTTGGAGGGACAAACTCCACATTGATTATTAAAAAAATCGATGAATAAAATGGGAGAAAAGGCCACAGACTTAATCTGTGAAAAAGAGCTAAATATTCGATTTAGCGATACCGATGCCATGGGAATAGTGTGGCATGGCAACTATATAAAATATATGGAAGATGGTCGTGAAGCATGGGGTTTAGAGCATGGTTTGGGCTATATGGATATCTATAAGAATAAATTGTTTACACCCATCGTGGAAACCCACTTGAGCCATAAACGTACTTTGAAATTTGGCGATACGGCTATTGTGAAAACGCGGTATATCGATAGCCCTGCGGCAAAATTAATTTATGAGTATGAGATTTACCGTAAATCAGATGGAGCATTGGTGCTTAAAGGACGTACTGTGCAAGTTTACACCGACTATCAAGAAAACCTTATGCTGAATATACCCGAATGTGTGAGGGAATGGAAACAAAAAAAAGGACTATTGTAAATGAAGAAAGTATATATTCAAAGCGATAGTATGATTACCTCACTGGGGCAAACTACTGAGGAAAATTTCAATAATCTTCGAAAGAATATTACAGGTGTAAAAATGCACCATACAGGTAATATTTATAAAGAATTACCCTTATCCTTGATTGATAAGGAGTCTTTTCATCAAAAAGCTCAGGCTATTATTGAGGACTTTGGCTCATATACTTTTTTTGAACAAATTATGCTTTGGTCGGTTTTAGATGCCATGGCAAAGAGCTCTATTGACCCTAAAAGTAAACGTAGTATTTTTATTATTTCTACAACCAAAGGAAATGTGGAACTACTGAAAACCCAAGAAGGACGCCAATCCAATGAGTTTGCTTTATGGCATTCGGCAAAACGTATTAGTCATTATTTTGGAAATCCAAATGAGCCCATTGTCGTTTCTAATGCATGTGTATCGGGCGTAATGGCGGTTAATACAGCCAGTCAGTTGTTGCAATCGGGAGCCTACGATCATGCTATAGTTATTGGTGCTGATGTGGTTTCTGATTTTGTAATTGCAGGCTTTATGTCTTTTATGGCTTTAAGTTCGAAGCCATGTAAACCCTTTGACGACCATCGCGATGGTTTATCCTTGGGCGAAGGTGCCGGATGCTTGATTTTGAGTAGTGAGCACCCTTCCGATATGAGCATTATTGGTGGTGCAAATGCCAATGATGCTAATCATATTTCCGGACCATCGCGTACGGCTGAAGGATTGTTTCTTGCTATGCAAAATGCCATGAATGAAGCTAAAATTTCGGTGGAGGACATCAATTATGTTTCGGCTCATGGTACAGCAACTATGTATAATGATGAGATGGAATCTATTGCCATACAACGATGTGGTTTGCAAAAGACTCCCGTGAATAGCTTTAAGGGTTATTGGGGGCATACTTTAGGAGCCTCCGGAATTATCGAGATTATAGCATCGGTACAATCTATGCATGAAAATCAATTGATTAAATCGTTGGGATTTGAAGGTAAAGAGGAAGGAGAGGCTATAAATGTGATTACTGAAAATACTCAGAAAGAGCTGAAAACAATTATAAAAACAGCTGCAGGTTTTGGTGGGGCTAATTCGGCTATAATTCTACAAAAAGCTTAATTATGGGAACAATAATACGGTCGTATATACGCATTAAAGATCATAAGGCCTGGTTGAATGGTCAGGCGATAGATTTGAATACAGAAGAGCATCCCTTTCTTAAGGCTTTATATAAACACCTGAAACTTAAATATCCAAAGTTCTATAAAATGGATGAATTAAGTAAGTTGGGTTTTATTGCTAGTGAATTGCTTTTGCAAAACAATAATATGAAATCCATACTTGACAATTTAGACCTTGACAGAGTGGGTATTGTTTTGCAGAATGCAGATTCAACCATCGATGTGGATTCGGATTTTTACGATTCCATTATTGATGAGAAAAATCATTTCCCAAGTCCTGCACTTTTTGTTTATACATTGCCAAATATTGTTTTGGGCGAAATCTCGATTCGTAATAAGTTTAAGGGTGAAAATGCACTATTTGTATTTGAAAAATATCAAGCAGAATTTGGCGTAAATTACATCAATTCATTATTCGAAAAAAATAAAATTGATGCTTGTATTGGCGGCTGGTTTAATGCAAAAGGAGGGGGGTATGACGCCTTTTTGTACTTTGTAGAAGGAAGTCAAGATGCTGATAATGAACATGAAGTTGAAAATATACTAAATAAGTTTTTATAATGGAAGAATTAAAAAATAAATTAAAAGCACAAATTATAGAGTCCTTAAATCTAGAGGATATTGAGGTGTCAGATATTAGCGATAACGAGCCTCTATTTGGTGATGGCTTAGGTTTAGATTCTATTGACGCATTGGAATTGATTGTGTTATTAGAGCGTGAATATGGCATTAAAATGGACGATGCAGCGCAAGGGAAAACCGTATTGCAGAGTGTAAATTCGATGGCTGAGTTTATCCAGGCAAAGCAGACAAAATAATTTGAAAAATTCTTAAATGAGTGATATAGTAATAACGGGTATTGGAGCTATTTCGGCGATTGGTTATTCTGCCAATGAGATGCTTTCCTCTCTAAAGGAAAGTCGTCATGGTATTGCTCCAATATCAATATTGAACACTACCTTATCAGCGACCTACCTTGCCGGCGAAGTGAAGCTTCGTAATGAGGAGTTGCAAAGTCTTTCGGGGATAGAAGGTGTTCAATCGCGCACAAGTTTATTAGCCTCAGTGGCAGTGAAAGAAGCCATAGATTCAGCTAATATTTCCGGAGTGTTACTGCAAAATACAGGCATCATTTCGTCAACTACTGTGGGAGGAATGGATCATACGGAAGCCTATTATCACGATTTTAAGAAAGGAAAGAATACCAATTTTGCAAAATTACATCCTAGCGGACAGCATACAAATCAATTGGCAAAACATTTTCGTATCAATGCGCACATATCAACAGTGAGTACAGCATGTTCTTCTGCTTCCAATGCGATGATTATTGGAGCTCGATTGATAAAATCGAAGCAGCTTGATCGTGTGATAGTGGGCGGTGCCGATGCTTTGGCAAAGTTTACGCTTAACGGATTCAAAAGTCTGATGATTCTATCGGATGAGCATTGTAAGCCCTTTGATGCAAACCGAAAAGGGCTTAATTTGGGCGAGGCAGCAGCTTATGTGGTAATTGAATCTAAAGAAGTTGCACTAAAACGTGGTGCTAAAATTCTTGCCAATTTGGAGGCTTATGCTAATGTGAATGAGGCTTATCATCAAACAGCCTCATCGCCAAATGGTGATGGTGCTTTTGAAGCCATGAGTAGAACACTACAAATGGCAAATGTGGATGCTTCTCAAATAGATTACATCAACGCACATGGTACAGGAACCGATAATAATGATAGTTCCGAAAGTATGGCAATCAATCGTTTGTTTCAAGCTTATGGCACTCCATTCAGTTCCACCAAAGCATTTACCGGCCATACTTTAGCTGCGGCCGGAGGCGTAGAAGCTGTGATTTCGGTACTTTGCTTGAATAATGGTTTTATTCCAGCCAATCTCAATTTCAAAGAAAAAATTGAGGCGGCGAATTTGACACCCATTACTAAAGTACAAACGGAGGTAAAAAACTTAAACTATATCCTTTCAAACTCCTTTGGCTTTGGAGGAAATAACACTTCATTATTATTCTCAAAATACAAAACCGAATCATGAAAACAGAATTATTTGTCAATGGAATCGGCTGTGTTTCAAGATTGAAAGATTTTGAAGACTTACTTCCTGAAACCCATCAGCCAAACTATAAGGAGTTTATTCCAGCCATGAAACTGCGACGGATGAGTCGCATTATGCGTATGAGCAATTATGCAGCTCTTTCGGCTTTGAAACAGGCGGAGGTAGCTATTCCTCAAGCAATAAATGTGGCTACGAGTTACGGATGTTTGGTTGATACTGAGAAGTTTCTATCTACTCTGCTCGAGAATAATGAAGAATTTGCAAATCCATCGGCTTTTATAAATTCTACACATAATACCTTGGCTGGAAGTCTGGCTATATTACTGGGAGCTAAAGGGCAAAACTTTACCTTTGTGCATCCCGAAAATGCTTTCGAAAATGCATTGATTGATGCCAAAATAGCAATGGATGAAGGAAGTTTTCAGAATGCTCTTGTGGGAGGTGTTGATGAAAAAACAGCTATTTTAGAATCTTTAGCAAGTCGTTTTATTGATGAACCCATTGGTGAAGGTGCGGCTTTTTTAAGTATTTCCAATAAAAGGGAACAGCAGTCTAAAGTTTTGATAAATGGGGTGTTAATTGACAATACAAAAAAGGATTCGAACCGATTTATTCGGGAATTTTGTGAAGAATTGGGCGTGGATATTTCGGATATTGATTTATTAATGGGAAATGAAAAAGTATTCGATGATATCCCCTTTATTGATTTTGAAAACTTATTAGGGATATACCCAACAGTTACTGCTTTGGCTGGCGTATGGTCAACAAATATCATTGAGTCGCAGTATATTCCTGATTGGTTAAATGTGAGTTTGCCAAAAATCAATAATATCCTAATTTACAATAAGTATCAAAATGGAAGTCAATCCGTGATTCTTATTTCGAGTTTGGTATAAAATGCTTATTTTGAATAAAATTTAATAATTGCATACTGTATGTCGTGGAGCAAACATCGAATATTTCTAATTGTTTTTATACTGCTTTTTAGTGTCGAATTATTCGCTTTTTCACAAGGCATAATCTGCATAAAACCGCTCTTACTTAGTCTTTTCTTATATAGTATTTTATTAGCCTTAGCTTCTTATTTTGTGGGTATGCGATTTTATATTCCCATGATTAATCATTTGCCAAATACATACAAAGGGCAGAAATACATTGTTTTAACATTTGATGATGGTCCAAATCCAAATTCAACGAAGGCATTGTTGGAGCTATTGGAAAGGCATGAGGTGAAAGCCAATTTTTTCCTTATCGGAAAACATATTGAAGAACATGCTGATTTGGCAAAGGAATTGCATACTAGGGGGCATTTATTGGGTAATCATTCGTATTCGCATACAGGCTTTTTCCCTATTTCATCTACAAAAAAGCTTCGTCGTGAGATTGAAAAAACAAATAAGCTTTTAGAAGCCATAAGCCTCAAAAAAAATACGTATTTTCGTCCACCTTTTGGTGTTACAAATCCTTTAATTGCGAAAGTGGTTAAAGACTTAAACATGAAAACAATAGGTTGGTCTTTGCGGAGCTACGATACGGTAAAAAGTAAGACGCAATTAATACAAAAATTAAAAAGTAATCTTCGTGATGGAGATATTGTTTTGATGCACGACATTGAAAGCAGTCTTGATGTGGTAGAAAAATTTATAGAATATGCAAAAGAAAATGGATATCAGTTTGTTTTATTATCGGAGTTTTTTGAAAAAAAATAAACTCTTTATTTTACTTTTTATTCCATTTTTTCTTTCCTTTAGCATTCCTCAATCCTCTGAATTTAAGCCGGTAAATAATAGTGGAGTCTTAATCCATAAATTAGATTCTTTTGCCTTAAGCTTAAAAAGTATCCGTAGTGATTTCACTCAAAAAAAGCACATTTCTGTTTTAGAGGAAGATATTATAAGCAAAGGAAAATTTATTTTTCGCAGACCAAATACCTTAAAATGGTCATATACCACACCCATTAATTACGAAGTGGCTTTATTGGATGGGAAATTCAAAATTAATAATGACGGTAAAACATCGGAATTTGATATTAATTCCAACAAAATGTTCGCAGAAATAAACAATATGATCGTCAGCATGGTGAATGGTTCCATACTTACAAGTGAGCAATTTGGAGTGGAATTATTTGAGAGTTCGAAACAGTATAAAGCGGTTTTAAATCCTAAGAATAAAGATTTTAAGCGTTTTATAAGTGAAATTCATATTTTCTTTGAAAAGTCTGATTTGATGGTTTCAAAAATTCGTATGGTTGAAGCTTCAGGCGATTTTACATTAATCAGTTTTAGCAATCGTAAAAAAAATACATCCATTGCTGATTCGGAATTTAGTTTTAATTAAATCAAAGCAAGGTTTTGAAGAAAGCAGCATTTATATTTGTAATTCTTGGCATTTTGTTGCAATCCTGCATTCATTATCATGCATCATATCGCTCGTCGAAGCTTGAAGTTACAGACCCAAATGTATTCCCGGAAAACTTCCAAAAAGCCCTCTATAAAACCAATATTCATTTATTGAATAAAGATTATTCAGGAATTATGTTTTTTAAAAGAATGGTGGATGAACAGTCTGTTCGAATGGTATTTATGTCGGAGTTTGGCTTAAAATATTTCGATTTTGAGCTGCTTGATAACGGGCAGTTTGCGGTTAAGTATATTTTGGACGAATTGAATAAAGAATCTATCGTAAATGTTCTTGAGCAAGATATGAAACTGCTTTTCCCAAATAAAAAACAGCTGTCAACCTCCAAATTGTTTTATCGAAAAAAGACAAAGACTTTTATGGCGAAATATCGTGTTGAAAAAGGACGTTATTATTATTTTTTTGATGAGCAAACGGCCGCTGTATCACGAATAGAGTATTCGGGTGCCGTTTTCAAAAAAATTATAATTCGACTTAGCGATTATTCTGATAAAATCGCTAAAACTATTGATATCAGTCATGTTAATATTGCATTAAAGCTTAAACTTAGCAAAATATAATGGAAGAAATATATACCATACAGGAGATAAATAATCAAGATTCCACATTGCTTGCACAGATAGATATCAATGCAAAGCACGCTGTTTTCAAAGGGCATTTTCCCCAAAGAGCTGTCTTACCTGGTGTGTTGCAAATTGAAATGATAAAGACCGTTTTAGGTGATTATTTTTCGGGTTCTTATCAACTCGTGAACATTAAGAATGCTAAATACTTAAACATGATTTTGCCTGACGAAAATCAGTGCTTAGCATTAGAGATAAAATATAATGAGATTGAAGAAAATGCAATAAAAGTTAAAGCGGTGCTCAAAGCAGAGGGACAAGTTTTTTTGAAGTTTAGTGGTGAATTTGTAGCAGATAATGAATAGAACGAGCGAAGAAATATTTGCCAAAACGCTTATTGTAATCCCAACTTACAATAATGAAAAGACTTTAAAAAAGCTTATTGAAGATGTGCTTTTGCAGTCATCCAATGTGCTTGTTGTGAATGATGGTTCCACCGATTCAACCGCAGATATTATTGCTTCCTTTGGCTCAAAAATTAAATCCCTTTCGCATCAACCCAATAAGGGGAAAGGTTATAGCATTAAGCAAGCTTTTGAATATGCTTTGCAAAATGGATATGACTATGTAATTACTTTGGATTCGGATGGACAGCATTTTGCCAATGATATCCCCAAATTTATAGATGAAATTGCCCGCAATGGGGATGCGCTTATCGTGGGGGCTCGAGATATGGAGTCGGCAAATGTGCCCGGAAAGAGCTCTTTTGGTTACCGTTTCTCAAACTTTTGGTATTGGGCCGAAACGGGTGAAAAATTGGAGGATACCCAATCTGGTTATCGTTTATATCCTGTAAAGTTGATGGAGAAAATCCATTTCTTTACCCATCGGTTTGAATTTGAAGTGGAGGTGCTTGTTCGTAGTCAGTGGCGTGGAATAACCGTAAAAACCATTCCTGTTCAAATATTTTATGATGAACCCGAGCAGCGGGTATCTCACTTCAAACCCAGTGTCGATTTTACTCGTATTAGTTTATTGAATACCGTATTATTTACCATTGCGGTTCTTTATATTCATCCTCGCAATCTTTTTATCTATTTCCGCAATAATAATATTTTGGATGTTTTGAAAAGGGTTTTTACCGAAAACAATGAAAGTCCTGAAAAAGTATCCAAAGCCTTGGGTTTTGGGATTTTTATGGGTATTGTTCCCATTTGGGGTTTTCAAATGATTACGGCTACTTTCTTAGCACATAAAATGAAACTGAATAAAGCATTGGTGCTATTGGCTTCAAATATTAGTATTCCTCCAGTAGTTCCTTTTCTGATATATTTTGGTTATCAAACGGGATATTTTCTTTGGAATGGGCAATTTGATACATGGGAAAATATTCAAAAAGTAACGCATCAACTCATGGAAAATGGTTTAATCGATTCCATTGAAGTTATGTGGCAGGGATTATTGTTTTATTTCGTGGGTAGTTTTATCTTTGCCGCCCTTTCGGGAGCAAGCACTTGGCTTATTGCACGCCTTGTATTTTTTATAAAAAGTAAATTAGCATAATGGGACGCATTCTTTATTTTGTACATACATTTCTGAGAAAGTTTCGTTGGCTTTCCACAGCCCTAATGCTGATTGTGGTTTTATGGTCGGTATGGTCCATATCGCGCTTGCATTTTGTGGAAGATATTAGTCGTATTCTTCCCGATTCGAAGAATGTTACCCGCTTTAAATACGTTCTCAAAGAATCTACTTTAATGAATAAAGTGATTTTTGATATTCATTTGAAAAATGATAGCGTAAACCCAGAACGGCTATTGGAATATGCAGAACGAATGTCGGATTTCTTGCAAAGTGATTCTCTGAAACCCTATTTTCGAAATTTACAATTAAAGGTTGATGACAATCAGATGCTCGATATGATGGAGCTTGTGAAGAAAAATCTGCCCTATTTTCTCGACTCGAAGGACTATCAACAAATTGCTGCTAAAATACAGGAGGATAGTATTCAGCAAATTGTAGATGCAGGTTATAAAAGCATGATTTCCCCCATTGGATTTATGTCTTCAAAATATTTTCTCGAAGACCCATTTGGAATGCAATTTATGGCATTGGAGAAAATACAATCATTTAATCTAAGTGATAAAGTAATCCTTTTTCAAGGGCGAATAATGAATAATGAAAAAACCGATTTATTCTTATTTGCTAATTTGAAAAAGGCAAATCTTTCAGAAGATAATGCTTTTGTATTCAATAGCATTGAGCAGTTTCAAACACAATTGCAAGATTCATTTCCTGATGTTCAGCAACAAATTTTTGGTGGAGCTCTGGTAGCCCTCGAAAATGAGCAGGTTATTAAGCGTGATGTGGCTGTTACCCTTACTATTACCCTCATCCTGCTTATTTCTCTGATAGCTTATTTCTTCCGTCAACGACGAGCTGTAGTTGTGATTTTTATACCCACCCTATTGGGTAGTGTCATTGCTTTGGGTGTATTGAGTCTTTTCAAAGAAGAGATTTCTATTATTTCTTTGGGTATTGGTGCGGTTTTATTGGGAATGTCCATCGATTTTTCACTGCATGTATATTCACATTACCGTGAGCATCATTCTGTCGAAAAGCTTTTTGCTCAAATATCTGTGCCCATTTTTCTTAGTATGGCAACCACTATGGTGGCTTTTTTAGCATTACGCCTTGTTCATTCCGACGTGCTGAGCGACCTGGGTTTATTCGCATCCTTAAGTATTTTCTTTTCAGCCATTTTAGCACTTACTTTATTACCCATCCTTATTGTTAAAGGTAAGAAAAAGAAGGTGATCCCTCATACATTTTTGGATAAGTTAAGTGCTTACGAAATACATAAGAATAAGAAGATTATGCTGGCTGTATTATCTATTACAGCAATACTTTATTTTGTTGGTGATGATATTCCTTTCGATTCGGATATGCTTAAAAGCAATTATATATCCCACAAAACGGATTTGGCCGAACAGCGTATCAATCGTGTTTTTGGAAAAGCAAATAAAGATTTATTTGTTATCTCCATTGGTGAAAATCAAAATCAGGTTTTAGAACAAAATCAGCAGCTGAATATTGTATTAGATTCTTTGCTGGATGCAGGTTTGATAAATCGATATTCTAGTGTAAATAAGCTTATTAAATCGGAGAATCAGCAAAGAAATGCTTTGAAAGTATGGAATGCTTTTTGGGAAGAGCATTATGCAAAGGCAGATAGTCTTCTAAACGAAAAAGCAAGTAAAATCGGATTTAAGAAATCGGCTTTTAATAAATTTCATTCATTGGTTTATAATGACTATTCGGGTTTGTCGGAAGAGGATGTAGCCCTGATGTCGAAATTAATTTTGAATGATTTTCTTATTAAATCAGATAGCTTGCAAGCAGCCATTACAGTGCTCAAAATTGATGATGTGAAAGCCGCTAAGAAAGCCATTGATGCCCAAATAGACAATCCCAATATTTGGGTTTATAATAGTCAGGTTTTTGTTACCGAATTGATTGATAAACTTAATGAAAATATGAATAGTTTGGTTTACCTGTCATTACTATTGGTTTTCCTTATTCTGTTGCTCTATTTTGGTCGTATCGAATTGGCATTGATTACGCTGGTTCCCATTGTTTTTGGTTATATCTGGACTGTTGGTATCATGTCGATATTCGGTATTCAGTTTAATATATTTAATATCATTGTGTTATCCTTTATTTTCGGTTTAGGTATTGATTACGGCATTTTTGTTACCAAAGGAATACTTCAAAAATATACACAGAACATTGATGTGATAAAGGAATATCGAGCTTCTATTTCACTTTCGTTTTTTACCACAATAATTGGGGTGGGAGCTTTGATTTTTGCGCATCATCCTGCTTTACGTTCCATTGCGATTATGGCTATTATTGGCATCAGCTCTACACTGATTGTTACCTTTAGTCTTCAAGCCTGGCTGCTTAATTTTATACTGTATAATAAGGGGAAAAAGAGAATGAAACCCGTAACCTTCACCGACTTTGTTTTCTCAATACTGTCATTATTTTATTTTGTTTCGGGCTCTTTCTTTATGACTTTTCTTTCTTTTATCTTTAGGCTAATTCCCTTTGGTACAAAATATAAGAAAGCTATTTTCCACCGTTTATTACAAGCCTTTTCTTGGTGGATGATTTATGCTAACTTTATGATTAAGAAGAAAATCATCAATCCAAATAATGAAGATTTCTCCAAGCCTTCTGTTATTATTATGAATCATCAATCACATGTGGATGTGATGCTTGCACTTTTACTACACCCAAAACTATTAATACTTACGAACGAAAAGCAATGGACAAGTTGGCTATACGGAAAGGTTTTACAATATGCCGATTTCTTGCCCACCTCATTACCCCATGATGAGCTGATTGCTCGCCTTCAAGAGCGAGTAGATCAGGGTTATTCTATCATAGTTTTCCCAGAAGGAACAAGGAACTTAAAGCCTGAATTGATGAAATTTCAAAGAGGCGCATTTTTATTGGCTCGCGAATTGAAATTAGATATTTTACCAATTATTTTGCATGGCGTTCGATTTGTGTTGAATACGGATGAGTTTTTTCTACGTCGTTCGCAAATGACTACGAAGTTTTTACCTCGAATCGATTTATCTACCGGTGAATATGGTAATACGCTTGTAAAACAATCTAAAAGGGTGTTTGAAATATTCAATGCAGAGTATAAAGCATTGCGATTGGAGATTGAGAAGCCTGATTATTTTGCAGGCAGACTAGAGATGAGTTATTTATTTCGTTCGCCAGTTATTGAGTGGTATATGAAAATAAAAACACGCATGGAAGATCGGTATCAGTTTTTTGACGATATTGTTCCGCGTGATGCAAAGGTTTCCGATTTGGGCTGTGGCTATGGTTTTTTGATTCATACCTTGGCACAAACGGCCGAAGAACGTCAATTTGTGGGCGTCGATTTTGATGAGGATAAAGTGGTTATAGCGCAAAATATTTCCTTAGCAACAGAACGTACACGATTTGTTCATGCCGATTTAACAGAGTATGAAATTGAGCCTTCTGATGTTATTATCATTAACGATACTTTGCATTATTTGACTGTTAGTCAACGCGAAGATGTGGTGCGGCGAGCTATCGAAAAATTGAATGATAAGGGTTTTCTTATTATTCGTGATGGCGATCGTGAGATGAAAAAGAAACATAAAATTACGAAAATGTCGGAAGTTTTATCGACCTTTATCAAGTTTAATAAGGCTGACTATAGTGATTTGGATTTTCTAAGCAGAACAGAGATGAAGGCTTTGGCGAAGAAATATCATGCTAAGTTGGAAATACTCGATAATACGAAATTTACATCGAATATAATCTATATACTGAGAAGAGAAAATTAATGATTACATACGATATAGTAATAATAGGAAGTGGTTTAGGAGGTTTGAAAACAGCCTATATTCTTGCAAAAGAAGGATTGAATGTTTGTGTTTTGGAACAAGGCAAACAGTTCGGTGGAGCCATTCAAAATTTCAAACGTGAGGGGGTTGTCTTTGATACGGGTGCACACTATGTTGGTGCATTGGATGAAGGACAATTGCTGCATCGCTTCTTTGATTATTTCGATTTTAATTCAAAAATCAAAGTAAAAAGGTTGGATTCCAATGGTTTTGATAAAATTAGCTTTGGTGATCAAACAACTTCCTATGCTCACGCTATGGGCTTTGATAATTTTGCAGAACATCTCGCAGAAAAATTTCCTACTGAAAAGAATGCGATACTCAAATATACCGAAGATATAAAAGATATGGGGAAGGCTTTCCCACTTTTTAATTTACGTTCTGAGTTGGGTGTTGGTGATGTTGGTAAATATACCAAAGCATCACTGTCCGACTATATTTCATCTTTAACGCCGAACAAACGCTTGCAGAATGTATTGTTGGGGAGTAATTTGCTTTATACAGGCGAGGAACAAAAGACCCCTTTATATGTTCATGGCTTAATTACAAATTCTTATATCCAAAGTGCTTATCGTTTTGTCGGGGGAAGTGGGCAATTAGCCGATTTTTTAATTGATTCCATTCGTTCGTTTGGAGGTAAGGTGTTGAATAATAAAAAAGTGGTGAAGCTTGAAATGAAAGATTCTGTAGTTTCTTATGCTGAAACAGATGGGGGAGAACGCTTTTATGCCAAAAATTTCATTTCAAATGTACACCCAAAACCCACTTTCGAGATGTTGCCCGAACATATTACTAAGAAAGTATATTTTAAAAGGGTTTCTAGTATTGAGAACACAATTTCGGTTTTTAGCCTATATATTGTTTTTAAGAAAAACAGTTTCAAATATCTGAACCATAATATTTACCACTATCGTTCAAATGATATATGGACTGATTTGAAATACGATGTTTCCAATTGGCCAAAAAGTATTTTGTTTTTAACGCAAGTGCCTAATGATGGTGGGGATTATGCCGATGGTGCTACGGTTATGAGTTTTATGAATTACTCAGAGTTTGCAAAATGGGAAGGAACGCAAATTGAAAATCGCCCCGAAGAGTATGAAGCTTTGAAAAAACAAAAGGAAGAGCAAATGCTGGATTTTGTGGAAGAACGATTTCCGGGTATTCGAGGGCAAATCAAATCAGTTTATTCTTCAACACCTTTGACATATAAGGATTATACCGCTACTGAGCAAGGTGCCATTTATGGTGTAACACGCGATTATAATCAACAATCGCGCAATATGATTATGACTAATACCAAAATTCCGAATCTTTATTTAACAGGACAAAATGTGAACTTGCATGGGGTTTTAGGTGTGGGTGTTGGTGCTGTTATGACAGCCTCTAAATTCTTGGGAATGGATTATTTACTTCAAAAAATAGCCGATGGAAAATAATCGTGTTCTGGTCATAGGAGGTGGTCTTGGAGGACTTATGACAGCAATCATTCTTCAAAAAAATGCTTATCAAGTAACTATTGTTGAGAAGAATAGTCGTGTGGGAGGTTTGCTTCAAAGCTTTAAAAGAAAGTCCTGTAATTTTGATACAGGTATGCATTATATTGGGAGTTTGGACAAGGGGCAAATAACCTATAAACTATTCAAGTATTTTGATATTTATGATGCCCTTGCTTTGCAACGAATGAATGCAGAATCTTATGATGTGTTTCGCATAGGTGATAAAGAATATAGTTATCCATTTGGCTGGAAGAATTTTCGAAATAAAATGTTATCCTATTTCCCCGATGAGAAAGAGGCCATAGATAAATATATAAGTAAGGCTATTGAAGTTTGTAATAGTCACGATTTGTACAGCTTACGATATCCCATAGATGAAAGTATTGCACAATCACCAGCTATTGAGCAAGGAGTGAACGATTTTGTTAAAAGCATTACAGATAATACGGAATTACAGAATGTGCTTTTGGCATCGAATTCTATTTATGCCGGAAGAGCCGAAAAATCGTCTCTTTATATGCATATGGTGATTCATAACTATTATAATAATAGTGCCTATAAGGTGTATGGTGGTGGCGAAATGGTTGCGAAATCATTGGCGCAATCATTTGTAAATTTGGGTGGAAAAATCGTTGTGAATGAGCAGATTGAGAAGTTAAATGTGGACGATAAAAAGCTTGTTAATGCAGTATCTAAATCGGGGACTGTT
>QNXT01000160.1 GCA_003973505.1 Bacteroidota bacterium | reverse complement strand
CCCCCTTTGAAAAAGGGGGGTGAGCAGGATAGCGCTAGGTAGGGGGATTTATAACGAAGAAACTGTAGAGTAATAATCAATCCCCCTGCTTACGCACAAGCTAACACACTCCCTCCGTCAGCTGACGGAGAGAGCTCTTCAAAAATACATTTATCTACTTGAATATTAGGTCAAATAAGTTATCTCTTTCAGCTAACGTAAGTTTTAAATATGCCGAAGTTTTCACAAATTAAGATGCGTTTGCCCTGTGTTCGTAGTACTTTAACCCGTATTATTCATGAATTTTGAGTATACAGATATGGGACGTCTAACTTTTTAAGTTATACACATGTATTACAAAAAGTTAGCAACGAAATAGATGTATGCTCAAAATTCAAATAATCCCCCAAATTTGTGGTAAAACAAATCTCAACAATACAAAATTAAGGCTTAAATATCAGGCAATTCGATACTAGTAAATATATTTATGGTGAATAATATGGGTTAACAAAAAAAAGATTGTTAGGCTTAGCTTAACAATCTTTTTTTGTACCTACGAAGGAAGTTTAATCTTCAAACTCAATACGATATAATCGCTGTCTTTTACCGTAATCGCTATATAGAATGACATCTTGCGACTCCTTAAGCTGCTTACTTACATTTGGAACAACGAGTGTATCATCATTTGCTGCAGCGAAAAGAGGTAAATACTCTGTTTCTCCATCACTATTAATGCGATAGGCTACTAAATTGGATTTGCTTGCTCTGACATTAAAATGACCTCTTTCTTCATCTCTTTTAACCTTGGCGTTGTTTATATGGTCATTATATAAGAAATAGATATTATCATCGTGAATCACCGTTACATACGATAAGTAGTCGGGAATACTTGATGACTGGCTTTTGGGAACTCTGCGCATCCATTTAACGGTACCATCGGGATTAAAATTTACCACAATAATATTCTCCGAATAATAGGTGTAAACGGTGTGCGTACCATTTGCATCGGTATAAACATGGGTTCTAATATAATCGCGTTCGCCCACTAATAGTACACCGCCATCATCCCGGATAACCAAATTATCTAAATTGTATTCAGGCATTTCTATTGTTTTACCTTTTTTCTTTTTCTTTTTGGCTTTCTCTTTTTTGCGTTTGCTAAGTAAACTTGTGATAAATTCTGTTGAAAAATCTTTTGTTTCTGAAACCACTACATCACCACCATCTGCTTCAATTTTAAGTAGGAAACTACCTCCCAAACTATATAGATCTTTCGTGTTTGTATAAAAGCCTGCACAAATCAAATTCAATTGCATATCCACAGCTAGTTTTACTTGCGTGATATATTTATCTTTTAAGGCTAATTTGTACTCTACTTGATCATCATCTTCCGAATATCTTAAAATATTAAATGAAAAGTTGATTTTATGATTCACAATGTCCACTGCTTTTCCTTTCCACTTTTTTCCAATGACATATACATTGCCAAAATCATCCACTTCAAAATCTTTCACTGCAAATAGTTCATCGGTGTAGGGTAGGGTTACCTCTTTATGCCATAACCTATTCATGCTTGAATCTAATACGCTGAAGGCAATCTTTTGACTTGAACCTTTTTTATAAGGAAGATAATGATAAATCAAAACACGCTTTTTGTTTTCTGAATAAGAAAAACTAAAATCTCCAGATCTTTTTCTCTTTTCATAAGGTATTTCGCCTAAAACCTGCCATTTCTTTATCACCTTTAGTGTCTTAGGGTCATGTTCCTGATATAATAAATACCTTTTATGTGTCTTTTTATTATTAAACTGTCCAAGGCTGTAAAGATGATTCATTATCATAACAAGGCTATGTATTTCAAGCTTTTTATCCTTATAAGTCATGGGAATCACCACATTTTTATCAACGCTTAAATCCTTATTATAGGTTCTTAAGTAATAATTTTTCTTTGCGTAGAAAACGGTATATACTCGTTTATCAATCTCACCCACGATTTGGAGGATTTCCATTTTTGATTTAATCATCTCGCCCTTGATGATTTTTATTTCTTGAGCATTCAGGGTTTTGCCATTAAAGAAATAAAAGAAGATGATTATTAGTAATAGTTTGTTTTTCATATAATTATAAATTAGTAAAATTAAAAGTCATAGTGTAATTCGAGGTCGAAAGGAAGGTAAATGCCACCATTATCAAAAAAATAAACATTGAAACCAGGTTTCTTATTTATACTAGAAATTCCTGCAAATGCTAAACCGATACCCGCACTAGCTGAGAGTATGAGTCTTTCGGTTAAAGGATAATTATAGCCAAGCTTAAAGTCAGGAAAACTCACAAAATCAAATTTACTGTCTTGGTTTGATTTACTTTGTATGGTGAATCCATATTGCCAGTAAAATCCATCACTTTGATAATTAAATCTCCTAAACCGAAAATGAAATATAAAGCCTTTGTTAAATTCAGTATCTTGATACATATCCCCATAAAACAGAAATAGATTAGGACCATTATATAAGAAAATGCCAACATTTACTCCTAGGGAGGTATGTTTGCCAAAATAGCGATTGTATCCAATGCCTAAATTGCCTTCAATCAAATCACTAATGCTAAAATTAACATTATTCTTAATCTTTGAAAGACCTCCATCATCAAATACCTCGTCTAAATCTTGTGCTTGAAGTGATATTGAAAACAATATCACAAAGAGGAAAAGTAATTTTTTCATTATTAGAGATTTAAGGTTTTATGCCAATAGTTCGTTGTGCTTTGCAAATGTATAATAAAATGAATACCATCAGACAGCTTACCCTGATAGGATAATAGTAAACTTATACTTTGCTTAATTCATTTTCCAAACACTTTATAATGTGTTAGTTATTAATAGTCAACGAATTACACAAATTAACTCAAATTTTATTACACGAAAATGCAGCATTGCTGTATTTTCGTGTAAATTCGTGCAATTCGTGGATACTCATATCTTTGAGTTCTAAAATAAGATAATTTATTAGCTCAAAACATAAAGTGAAAAATACTGTAATAACTAGAATTTAGTTCTTTGATTTGATAACATTTTTCAGATGCAGTAAATTCATAGAATTAATACCCAATCCTTCAATATTGTTTTGTACAAAACGAAGCACTTTATCATAATAAAGCACCACCACAGGAGCTTCGTCCATAATCATTTGATCCATTTTACGATAAAGGGCTAAGCGTTTATCATAATCCGTTTCACCACGAGCTTGTTCATACAATCGGTCAAATTCAGGATTTGAATAATGTGTATAATTTGCTCCCGCAGGGCAAAAATTGGGAGTGTAAAATAAGGCTAGATAATTCTCGGGATCAGCATAATCAGCAATCCACGAACCACGGAAAAAGGGCATTTTACTATTGGCAATCATTTGGCGTAATGCTGCGGCTTGATTGACATCTACCTCCATGCTGATGCCCACTTGTTCGGCTTGTTGTTGAATATATTTGCAAATATCCAAATAAGCTGCTGTAGTGGAAAGTGTAATCTTGGGCATTTTTTTGCCATTTGTAAAACCAGCTTCCGCTATGAGTTGTTGGGCTTTTTGCGGATTATAATCAAAACCTTTCGTAACGCCACCTTCAAAACCGGGCATGCCCACAGGTACAAAACCATAATTGCCGGCAATGCCAATATTATTGCGTAAATAACGCATCATCTTTTTACGATCAAAGCTGTAATTTATCGCCTGTCGTATTTTCTTTAATCGAAGTGGTGAATCTTGCATCAAAGGAACGTCCTCAACCAAGATTCCCAAGTACTCAGTATTGAGGTAGGGGCTACTCAAAAGCTTAAATCGGTTTCTATACTTTGGATTCAGACTACCATCACCTTGCAATAACTCATCTTTATAACTGGGGTCGATACCCGAAATAAAATCAATATTTCCTTTCACAAATTCCAGGAAAACCGATTGTTTGTCAATAATAAAACTAATGGCAACAGCATCTAAATGGGGAAGTTGTCCGTTTGCATCTGATTCGAAATACTTGGGGTTTTTCAATAAAACAAGCTTTACGCCTTCTTTCCAAAGTTTGAAGTAAAAAGGTCCTGTTCCCACGGGATGGCGTGAAAAGTCCTTACCGTACATTTCAATGGCTTCGTGAGGAATTACCGAAAAATACTGCATACTCAAACGTCCTAAGAAAGGGGAGAAGGAGGCTTTTAGTTTAATTTGCACTGTACTATCATTCAGTGCTTCCACAGCATAATTGCCTGCTGAATCTTTTTGTAGTAAATTGCTTAACCATACGGCTCCCGGACTCAAAGTATTAATATCCAAAACCCGCTTTATGCTGTATTCCACATCAGAGGCAATCATTTTGCGCCCCACAGAATCTTTAAAGCATGCATTATTATGAAAATACACATCCTTACGTAAATGAAAAATATAGCTGCGACCACTGTCTTCAACATCCCAATGTGTTGCTAAACTCGGTTTTACTAATAAACTATCGTCTAATTGAACTAAGCCATTAAATATTTGATTTGTTCCCCAAATATTAGCTTGGTCACGGGCAAATGCAGGGTCTAATGAGCTTATTCCTGCTGATTCATTATAACGGAATACAGTTTTTCCTTTGGGTGGTTCAAAGCCACTTTGGCAAGATGAAATAAGCCAAACAAGAAGAATAATTAATAATTGCAGTTTTATTTTCATACGGTAAAATTATGAAAATAGCAGTTGAATATGATAAGGATTTATTTGAATTATTCTCTACTTTATAAACAAGGTTGAGTTCTGATTATTACCAAATTTCCAATGGGTTTTTACTCCAATAATAAAGATTCAATAGTTTGTTATATTTTGCAACATGTTGATATTTTATCTTTGTGAACCTTTGTGCCTTCTTTGTGGTATAGCCTTATTTTTATTGCAAATAACTGTTGCGCAGTTTACACAAACCAGCCTCTACCTTCGGGAGACAGGTGCCGAATGGTTGAGAAGCACTAAGTGACACAAAGCTTATAAAAAGAGTCATTAACTGAAGTTTCGCCCCCAACTATTAACCTTATATTCTAGATTATCGGACTATTATATTTGAAATAAATCTATTTGTGAAGCCTGTCTACCGAAAGGCAGGCTTTGTGTCTTAGTGTCTTTGTGGCAAGATACTGAACAATAGCCACAAAGACACAAAGGCTCTAAGAAACACTAAGGCTAAAAAGTACGTTTTTTGGAACTACTCGTGCATTAGATTTAAATTAGTTAACAAAATTAGATTTTTATTATCTGCTGTATTTCATTAAAATAAATAGAATTGCGAAACTTCAGTAATTTATAAACATATCAGGTTTTAAGGATGTTATTTATTAAGTAATACATTATCAGTGATATATAAAACTTTACGTTTTTTTGTAAATTATATTTTCCGAAATCAAATATTATCAAATTATTAAGCATTTATTTACCTTATTTAATTCGTATTTTTTACTAACTTTGTGTCAATTATACAATATGAAACAAATAATCCTAATAGCTTAATTTTATGGCATATATAGAATTCGATAAGAAGCAATTAGTCAATTTATCGTACTCGCTTAATAAAGAGTTGCTACGTGTTAATCGTAAAGGTTCTTATTCAAGTACTACATTGATTCGATGTAATACTCGAAAATATCATGGGCTTTTAGTAGCCCCTCAGCCTACCATTGATGATGAATTGCATGTTTTATTATCAGCAATAGATCCCACAATTATTCAGCATGATGCCGAATTTAATTTTGGAATTCATCAATTTCCAGGAGGGGTATTTCAACCTAAGGGGCATAAATACGTTCGAGAATTACAATCAGATCCCATACCTAAAATCACTTACCGTGTGGGCGGTGTGCTTTTTTCGGTTGAAATGCTTTTTTCATCCGATGCGGATCGTATTATGTTGAAATATACTTTAGAAGATTGTAACTCTGAAACAAGAGTTCGTCTTAAGCCATTTCTTGCTTATCGACAACGTCATAAGCTAAGTAAGGCAAATGAATGGGTAGATACTAAATATCAAGTGGCCGATAATGGAGTGCGTTTCCGCATGTATCAAGGTTATTCGCCTTTGTATATGCAGTTCTCAAAAAAGGTAGAATATGTTCACGTACCTGATTGGTATTATAATATTGAATACTCTGAAGAGCAACGCCGTGGATACGATTATAAAGAGGACTTATTTGTTCCCGGATATTTCGAATTTCCAATGAAAAAAGGAGAGAGTGTTATTCTTTCTGCTGGTTTGGAAGAAATAAAAACAACGGGTTTAAAAAGAGCATTCGGGGCTGAACTTAAAAAACGAATTCCAAGATCGAGTTTTAAGAATTGTCTTTTGAACTCTGCCGAGCAGTTTATACAAACTCGTGACGGTAAAACAGAGGTTGTAGCGGGTTTCCCTTGGTTTGGACGCTGGGGAAGAGATACTTTTATTTCCTTGCCAGGCCTCACTTTAAGCACTGATAATGTAAAGAAGTGTAAAGCAGTTTTAGATACCATGAGTGCCGAGTTGAATGGGCCTTTATTTCCAAATATTGGTAGCAAACATGAGGCTTCTTATAACTCTATAGATGCGCCACTTTGGTACTTCTGGGCAGTACAGCAATATGCAATGCATACTGATAATTATAAACAAGTTTGGAAGCTTTATGGCAAAAAACTAAAAATGATTTTGGAAGGCCTTCGTGCCGGAACAGAATATAATATCAAAATGCATGATAATGGGCTCATAAGTGGGGGCGAAGTTGGAAAAGCTTTAACCTGGATGGATGCCCTTAGTAATGGAAAAGCCGTTACACCACGTATTGGCATGCCTGTGGAAATAAATGCTTTGGCTTATAATGCAATCCAATTTACTTTGGAACTTGCTAAGCGATTTAAGGATACGGAATTTATAGAAGAATGGCAGCATATTGCAGATGGTTTTCCTAAGGTGTTTACCGAAACTTTTTGGGACGACAAAAAAGGCTATTTGGCTGATTATGTAAATGGTGATTTCAAATCATGGGATGTGCGTCCGAATATGGTTTTTGCAACTTCATTGCCTTACAATCCTCTTAGTTTAGATAAACGTCAGGCTGTGCTTCGTAAAATTGAAACCGAACTGCTTACCATACGTGGATTGCGAACACTTTCACCAAAGAATAAAGCCTACGAAGGTCATTACGAAGGTGATCAACCTACTCGTGATAAGCAATATCATCAAGGAACGGTTTGGCCATGGTTGTTAGGACATTATGTGGAAGGTTATTTGAAGATTCATGGTAAATCGGGCGTGCGTAAAATGCAATGGTATATTGAGCAATTTGAAGATGTTATGTTAGAACATGGAATTGGCAGTATTTCCGAAATCTATGATGGAGATCCTCCTCATACAGCTCGAGGTGCTATTTCTCAAGCATGGAGTGTAGCCGAAATATTACGATCTATCATATTGGTAGATAAAGTGCTTGCAGGTATTGATTTAAATTGGAAAGGAGGCCAATTATGAAGGTATTGATGTTTGGTTGGGAGTTTCCTCCACATATTACCGGAGGTTTAGGTACAGCCTGTTTTGGTATGACCAAAGGGCTGATGAATAATGGCGTAGATGTTACTTTTGTAGTACCTAAAGCCTATGGTGACGAAAGTAAGGATGTGCGTTTGGTTAGTGCCAGCGATGTAACTCTTGATGTACACAATGCCATTTTCAAAGAGTATTGGGATCATTTGGATTATATCGAAATTAATTCTACGCTTATTCCTTACGCTGGTGAAGAAGAATATTACCGCATTACACGTAAGCATGAAAAACATACCGAAGAAAATGAATCGGTTTTCTCAAAACAGTTTAGTTTCTCAGGAAAATACGGTGAAACCCTAATGGATGAAGTGAAACGCTATGCTTTAATTGCTGCCCAGGTAGCTGCCGAGCAAGAGTTTGATATTATTCATGCTCACGATTGGTTGACTTACGAAGCAGGTATTTCTGCAAAGAAAGTAAGTGGAAAGCCGCTTGTAGTACACATGCACGCAACAGAGTTTGATCGCTCAGGAGAACATGTAAATCAACAGGTTTACGATATAGAACGTCGTGGAATGGAAGCGGCTGACCGAGTGATTGCTGTGAGTAATTTGACTCGTAATGTTATTATCGAAAAATATGGAATCGATCCAGCAAAGGTTGTAACCGTACATAATGCTGTGGAGCCTAACGATAAGCAAGAGTTCTTTGGTTTGGAGCGTGGTGTGAAAGAAAAAATCGTAACCTTTTTAGGTAGAATCACTTTCCAAAAAGGACCTGAGTATTTCGTTGAGGCTGCATATAAAGTTTTGCAAAAAGATGATAATGTGCGTTTTGTAATGGCTGGTTCGGGTGATATGATGAATAAAATGATTAAACGAGTTGCCGAACTTAAGATTGCAACCAAATTTCATTTCACGGGCTTCTTAAAAGGTAGTGAAGTAGATCAAATGTTTGCTTTAAGTGATGTTTATGTGATGCCTTCGGTATCGGAGCCTTTTGGTATTTCACCATTGGAAGCCATGCGAAGCAATGTGCCTGTAGTTATCTCTCGTCAATCGGGAGTTTCCGAGGTGCTTAATCATGCATTGAAAGTTGATTTTTGGGATATTGATGCTTTGGCTGATTCCATTTATGGTTTACTCCATTATGATGGTATATCCAAAATGTTTAAATCACTGGGGAAAGTTGAGGTGGATAATATGAAGTGGGATAATGCCTCAGCCAAAGTGAAAGATGTTTACCAAGAACTGTTGGGATAAATAATAATTAAAAAATGAATTTAGGTATTGTTTAATGCCTTAAACTAAAGATATAAAGTATGAGATCAATTTGTTTTTATTTTCAAGTACATCAGCCATACCGCTTAAAGCAGTATCGTTTTTTTGATATAGGAAAAGATCATGAATATTATGATGAATATCAAAATGGATTTATAGCTCGTCGTGTAGCCGATAAATGCTATCTTCCAATGAATCAATTATTGTTGGATGCTATTAAAGAATTTGGTTCCATGTTTAAAGTGAGTTTCTCTATTTCGGGAACCGCATTGGACCAGTTTGAGCAATATACTCCGGATGTTATTGACAGTTTTAAACGCTTAGCTGAGACAGGTTGTGTAGAGTTTCTATCTGAGACTTATACGCACTCGCTTTCGGCACTCAAAAGCAAAGATGAATTTACAAAGCAAGTAAATGAGCATCAAGCTAAAATAATGGAGTTGTTTGGTGTAAAACCAACTACTTTCCGAAATACAGAGCTTATCTATTCTGATGGAATAGGAGCTATGGTAGCCGATATGGGATTTGAAACCATGTTAACCGAAGGAGCAAAGCATATTTTGGGATGGAAATCGCCCAATTATATGTATGCCAATGCAATAAATCCTAAATTGAAACTTTTACTTAAGAATTTTCAATTGAGTGATGATATAGCTTTCCGTTTTTCACAGCAATCATGGGAATCATGGCCTTTGACTACTGAGAAGTTTGTAGGCTGGTTAAATCAAATTGATGAAAAAGAAGAGGTGGTAAATCTATTTATGGATTATGAAACTTTTGGTGAGCATCAGTGGCCTGAAACTGGAATATTTGATTTTATGCGTGCTTTACCAGAACGCGTATTAAGCAATACCAATTTTACATTTAATACTCCATCTGAGTTAAGTAAGCATTTGCAACCTGTTTCGGCAATTCATGTACCATATCCTATTTCTTGGGCTGATGAGGAACGTGACCTTACAGCTTGGTTGGGTAACGAATTGCAAGATGAAGCATTTGACCAATTGTATAAATTGGAAGATCGTGTAAAACAATGCGATGATGCTAAGATTCAAAAAGATTGGGAGTATTTGCAAACAAGTGACCACTTCTATTATATGTGTACAAAATTCTTCTCTGATGGTGATGTGCATATGTATTTCAATCCTTATGGTACTCCTTACGAGGCATTTATAAATTATATGAATGTGCTGTCTGATTTTATTATCCGTATAGATGATTGTTTGGCCAATAAGCCCAAAAAGAAAAAAGATAGTAAGCCGGAGAAAGAGAATAAAAAAGAAGTAAAAAAAGAAAAAGAGGAAAAACAGGCAAGTGCCAAGAAACATCGTTTTTCTGATTTGGAAAAGATGTCGAATGTTAAGCTAAAAACACTGCTTGCAAAATTTGATGCATCGGATTTAATTCATGCTTTGCATAATTCTTCGGATAAGTTAAAAGATAAGGTCTTGTCGAATATTAGTAATAATGTACTTAAAGAGTTTGAAAACTTGAGTGAAGAGATCGTATCATTTAGTGAAAAAGAACGTAAAAATGCACGCCGTAGAATAATGAACCAATTGAAGAAGTTGAAGTAGGAATATGAATAGGCTGATATTAAGTGTATTATTTATCCTAATAAACTTGATGGCGAATGCACAATTCGACACAAATTATGTTCATCTTACAAAAAATAGGTTCACAGCATACCCTATGGGGGAAACGGCATATATGGAATTGAATTTTAGGGATGCTGATATTAAGGAAGGAACTTTTAAATCGACTTTAAGCTCACGCTATGCTACTAGTGTGGGCTTTGGTATGTCTTTTTATCGTGTAGGCTTTAGCTTGTCCTTTCAAATTCCCTATTCCAATATTGATGAATTGCAGGGTTCAAAAGCATTTAGTTTTGCAGGAGGCTATTCCTATCATCGTTTTTATGGTGAATTACGCTATCGAAATTTTAAGGGTTTTCAAAAGGCCGATGTCATTCATGATAGCATTTCAAGCGTTACGAGTATTCGAAAAGATATTCAGTTAAAACAAATTGGTTTGGCTTTGGATTATTTCTTTTCGAAGAAATATAATTTTGATGCAGCCTATAAAAACTATAATTCACAAAAAAAATCAGCTGTAACATTTCTAATAATGGCAGGTGCTAATAAATATGATATAAAGGGGAGGTATTTGATAAATGATACTTCATCAGTGATATCCGATATCGATTTGATTCGGGATTTGGATGTGCTGGCTGTAAAACTTGCTCCAGGAGTTGCAGCCACTTTTGTATATCACAATTTTTATATTTCAAGTTTATTTGCAATGGGAGCATCGTATAATATAAACACAATTTTTGGTGATGATAATAATGTAAAGGTAAACTCATTTGCTCCGGTACTAGAAATACGTACTGTTGTGGGTTATAACTCAACAAAGTGGTTTACTTCTTTGAGTATTAATTCAGAGAATGACTTTTTCTTTTATGATAAAGTGAATATGTCCGTTGCCAATGTGTTTTTAAACTTTAAAATAGGATATAAATTTAACTCTAAATATTTAGGTAAAATAGGAAAGTATTTATAAAATTGATAATAAATGAATAAAACAGATATAATATTTGAAGTAAGCTGGGAAGTTTGCAATAAAGTAGGTGGAATCAATACAGTGATTGCCACTAAAGCGAAAAGTTTAATTAATAAAGAAGGTGATAATTTGATTCTTATAGGACCTGATTTATTGAAAGAAGAGGGAGATAATCAAGTTTTTATAGAAGATGAAAGTTTGCTTTCAAATTGGCATTCTCAGGCATCTTCCGAGGGCTTGAAATTCAGAATCGGACGTTGGAATATAGCAGGAAATCCCATAGCTATCCTTGTTGATTTTACGCCTTATTTTTCGCGTAAAGATGGAATATTTAAGGATTTATGGGAAAAATATGGTTTGGATTCCTTACAAGGTGAATGGGATTATATTGAGCCAACAATGTTTGGTTATGCCGCTGCTGAAATCATCAAATCCTATCACGACTTTTTCTTGAGTACAACAGATAAAGTGGTTGCTCAGTTTCATGAGTGGATGACGGGTTCAGGTATTCTTTACCTAAAAGATAAAGCACCACATATTGCAACTACCTTTACTACGCATGCCACTATTTTGGGACGCACTATTGCAGGAAATAAATTGCCTTTATATGGAAATTTGGATACTTATCATCCACAAGCTTTAGCTAAACGTTTTAATATTATTGCGAAATATTCATTGGAATCGATATCAGCTCGTGAGGCTGATTCTTTTACCACAGTGAGTGATATCACTGCCAATGAGTGTAAATACCTTTTGCAAAAAGAACCTGATATTGTAACGCCCAATGGTTTTGAAGATTCTTTTGTGCCAAAGGGCGATGAATATGGAAAGAAACGAGATATAGCCCGAGCAAAGTTAAATGATGTTGTAGAAGCAGCATTGGGATATAAGTTAAACAATCCCTATTTTGTAATTAACAGCGGTCGTTACGAATTTAAGAATAAGGGAATTGATGTGTTTATAAAAGCACTCAAAAAATTGAATGATGAGGCGAGTGACGATAGTCGTGATATCGTTGCAGTAATTGCTGTTCCGGCGCATCATTCAAATCCAAATAACGTATTAATGGATCGTTTGAATGGAAATGAGAATAATGAAGCACCACAGCATTTAACACATTATTTATTCGATGAGCAATATGATCCGAGCATGAATCTGATCAAAGAGTTGCAGCTAAATAATGCAAAAGAGGATAAGGTAAAAGTGATTTTTGCTCCTGTGTATTTGGATGGAAGAGATGGCGTGTTTAATTTGGAGTATTATGATTTACTTATCGGATTTGATTTGTCTGTATTCCCATCATATTATGAGCCTTGGGGATATACACCTATGGAAAGTTTGGCCTTTAGCATTCCAACCATTACCACCACTTTGGCCGGTTTTGGTATCTGGATTAAAGAGAAAGTTCAAGACGGAAATAATGGGGCGGTAGTGATTGAAAGAGATGATCAAAATGATATTCATCCTGAGATTGCCAATGGTATAAAAAAATATTTTGACTTGGGAGTTAAAGAACATGCGAAAGCGAATAAGGATGCTTTCGAACTCTCTCGTTTGGCATTATGGAAAAACCTTGTTGGACAATACCATAAAGCCTATAATTTGGCTTTGGAAAATGCCGATGAACGAATTGAAAAATTAGATAGTGAGTTTTTTCATAAGCCAGGAACCAAATTCCAACAAATTCAATCAGAAAGTCCAAAATGGAAAAAGCTACTAATAAAATCACATCTTTCAGAAAAGCTTCAGCCTTTGATGGATTTAGCATCCAATTTGTGGTGGACTTGGAATTTTGAAGCGGCTGCTTTATTCAAAAGTGTTGATCCGGATTTATGGATAGAAGTAGAGCATAATCCGGTAGCGTTGATAGAGGCTTTGGAGATTGAAGACATGGAACAGCTTGAGAACAATGAGGAGTTTATGGCAAAGCTGTCTTATGTGCATTCAAAGTTTGTTAACTATATGAATACTCCCAAAGAAAATCATGATAAGATTGCCTACTTTAGTATGGAGTTTGGTCTGCATGACACGATAAAGATTTTCTCTGGCGGATTGGGAATTTTAGCGGGTGACTATATTAAGGAAGCGAGCGATAATAATATGGATTTAACCGCTGTAGGCTTGCTTTATCGTTATGGCTATTTCCGTCAAAAGATAACCTTATTTGGTGATCAGTTGGCTACTTTTAGTCCTCAGAAATTTTCACATTTACCTTTAGTTCCGGTACGTGACGAGAATGGAGAGTGGGTGAGTATCAACATTTCATTGCCAGGTCGTGTTTTATACGCAAGAGCTTGGGTAATTCATGTGGGTAGAGTAAAACTTTATCTTTTAGATACAGATATTGAGAGCAATAATCCTGCAGATCGTAAAATTACGCATCAGCTTTATGGTGGCGATCAAAACAACCGTTTCTTACAGGAATTGCTTTTAGGTGTAGGTGGAATTCGTTTGCTTGATGCGATAAAACAAAATGCATCGATGTACCATTGTAATGAAGGTCATGCTGCAATGATTGGTTTGGAGCGTTTACGCAAATTTATCAATGATGAGAACCTGAGCTTTAACGAAGCAAAAGAAGTTGTTCGTGCTTCAACCTTATTTACAACACATACACCAGTTCCTGCAGGTCACGACCGATTTGATGAAGATATGATTCGTACCTATTTGCCTCATTATGCAGATAGATTACACTTAAGCTGGAACGACTTTATGGGTTTAGGTAGAGTAAATACGAATGACTTGGGTGAGAAATTTTCTATGAGTGTATTGGCAGCAAAGCTTTCACAGGGAATGAATGGTGTGAGCCGTATTCATGGGCGTGTGAGTCGTGAAATGTTTGCTGATATGTTTCCTGGTTACTATCCCAATGAGCTTTATATCGACTATGTGACAAATGGAGTGCATCTTCCAACTTGGGCTTCCAAAAAATGGGCGAAACTTTACCAATCATTCGATAAAGGTTTCTTTGAACATCAGGAAGAACAAGATAAGTGGAATCAGATTTATGATGTGGATGATGAGAAAATATGGGATTTACGTAAAGGACAGCGTAAAAAACTTATCGATTATCTAAAAGTGCGTCTTGAAAATGAAATGACCGCAAGACAAGAGACACCACGTCTTATGCTTAAAACTTTACGGAATTTGCGCGATGACGTTCTTACAATTGGTTTTGCACGTCGTTTTGCTACCTATAAAAGAGCTCATTTATTATTCAACAACTTGGAGCGTTTGGATTTATTAATCAATAATAAGGAGCGTCCCATACAGTTTATCTTTGCAGGCAAGGCTCATCCTGCCGATAAAGCGGGTCAGGATTTGATTAAACGCATAGTGGAAATCAGTAAAATGCCTCAATTTGTAGGTAAAATTATTTTTGTTGAAAATTATGATATTTCCTTGGCTAAAAGGCTGATAAGTGGGGTAGATGTATGGCTGAATAATCCAACACGTCCTTTGGAAGCTTCGGGAACAAGTGGTGAAAAAGCAATTATGAACGGAGTGTTAAACTTAAGTGTACTAGATGGTTGGTGGGCTGAAGGTTATACTCCAGGTGCTGGATGGGCTTTAACTGAGGAACGAACTTATACAGATCAGGATATTCAAAATGTTTTAGATGCTTCCATGCTTTATCAAATAATGGAGGACGATATAGCTCCATTATTTTATGATAATAATGAAAATGACCTTCCGGTAAAATGGATACAGTATGTAAAGAAAAACATTGCTGATATTGCACCTCGTTTTACCATGAAACGAATGATTGATGATTACATTCGTAAATATTATGCTCCGCAAATTGAACGAAGCAAATTACTATTGAATGATAATTATAAAAAAACGCGTGAACTTGTTCAGTGGAAAGAACAAATATTAAATCAATGGAGTAATATTGAAGTACTTGAGGTGAAATATCCTGATTCAAGCATTCGACCACTCAATTTAGGCGAAATATTTGAAGCGCATATTAGTTTGCGGTTAAATGGAATTGACCCTAAATATATTGGAGTTGAAATAGTTAGTGGTGATAAAGAAGATGAAGAGGTAAAGAAAATTACCAATGTATTTGATCTTCAGTTGGATAAAATGGTTGATGATGTGGCTATTTATAAATGCGATATTCAAATTAAGAAATCAGGTGTGGTAAACTTTGCTTTTAGGGTTTTCCCTAAACACGAATTATTGCCTCATCGTCAGGATTTCCCTCTTTTGAAGTGGATATAGTTAGATTCTAAGTGTTTGATTTGGAATTTTGATAAAGCTTTGTGTTTTCTCTATCTACTTACGGAATTTATCTTCCGAAAGATAAAGAAACACAATGCTTTAACTTTGAATTCTTATTTGTAGCGAACTTGATGTTATATAATATTTGAAATGCGAAATAAGGTAATTATTATATCTGTGATTTTATTGCTACTTTCGGTTATCGCAACCGAATCATGTAGAAAGTGTGATAATGAGCAAGTATATAAAGTTGCCGATTTAGATTTTATGGTGACTGGCGTCCAATACAATGCCAATGCGAATCCAAAAATCTATTATTTCCTTATTGAAAATGATAGTATTTTCTTTAGTTTTTATGGCATTATACTAGAACCTGTTAAGCAATTGTATGCAGCTTGTCAGCTACCTCGGTCATTTGGCATAATAAATTCGGCCTATGCTTGTGATCCCGTTTTGGTTTCTATGAAAAATCGTATTACGGATATTCAGATTATAACGGATAAAGACTATGATGATACACATCCGAAGGGGAGCAATATTGCTGAGTATTTTGATATTGTGGTGACATACGAACATACTAATGATTATTATTCAAAATATAGCTTACAGGAATTTTTGGCAAAAACGCCGCATGTTCCCGATCAGATGACTTTAATATTGAATACGGAACCTAAGACTGATACTAAATTCAATTTTAAGCTTCGGTATTTTCAAGAAGGAAGCGATTTGGATTCTTTGGAAATCGATTTAGGGAAAATTACAATTATTAAATAAAACAACACGATTTGGCTCATTACATAAGAATTCTTATGAATTATTTTACTTTTGCCTTATGAACATACTATTGATTAATCATTATGCGGGTTCGCCTGAAATGGGCATGGAATACCGCCCGTATTATTTGGCTCAACAATGGATAAAATTGGGGCATGAGGTAACCATTATAGCTAGTACAGAGAGTCATATTCGTAAGAAAAACCCGATTATTCAATACGATTTTCAGGAAGAAATGATTGATGGTATTCGATATGTTTGGGTACAAACACCCAAATATGATGGCAATGGTAAAAAACGTGCTTGGAATATGATTCGCTTTACCATGAAGTTATGGTTTAATGCCTTGCGTATTTCCCAGACCTATAATCCCAATGTAGTCATTGCATCAAGTACTTATACCACCGATAATTACGCAGCACTAAAGATTGCAAAAATATCCAAAGCCCAATATTACTACGAAGTTCATGATTTATGGCCATTATCACCAATAGAACTGGGAGGAATGAGTCCTTCCCATCCCTTTATAAAGTTGATGCAGGCAGGGGAAAACTATGCCTATAAATATTGTGATAAAGTAATTTCAATGTTACCCCATACGCAGGAACACATGAAAGCGCATGGTTTAGATTTAAAGAAATGGAATTATGTTCCCAATGGCATTTGTTTGCAAGAGTGGGGTAGTAGTGAAGCCATACCTGAGGAAATCAATACAGAGATTCAAGAAAAGAAAAGCCAAGGAAAGAAATTGATTGCCTATGCAGGCACTTTGGGCTTGGCAAATGCTTTGGATACTTTAATTGAGAGTGCCAAATTAGTTGGGAATAAAGATGCCTTTTTTATGATTTTTGGAATCGGTCCTGAGGAAGAAAACTTAAAGAAGTTAATTAAGCAAGATGGGTTGCAAAATGTAAAACTAATGGGTTCGGTACCCAAAACGGTTATTCCAACATTGCTTTCCGAAATGGATATATTGTATATAGGACTTCAGCGGCAGTCCTTATTTCGATTTGGTATAAGTCCTAACAAATTAATTGATTATATGATGTCTTCTAAACCGATTATTCAGTCGATAGACGCGGGTAACGATATGGTTTCAGAAGCGAAATGTGGTATCAGTGTTGAGCCTGAAAATGCAAAAGCCGTAGCTAATGCCGTGGATCAATTACTGCAAAAAAATGATGCTGAATTACAAAAGATGGGTAAAAATGGACACCAATTTGTAATGCAGCATCATACTTATCAAAAGCTTGCTGAGCAGTTTTTGGAAATAATGAGTTCCGATTCCAATTAGTTAAGAACTCTCCAAAAGTTTTGAACTTTTGGAGAGTTTCAAATTTGCTAACTAAACTGTTGACAATAAATCACCCAAGCGTTCAAACTTCGCATGATAATCTACTTGTGAACGTCTAATAATCTCATGAGCTTCTTCTTTTCCAAATATGTGCGTTATTTCTACATCCTTATCATTACCAGGAAGGTCTTTATAGGTTAAGAAATAGTGCTTTAATCGGTTAATTACCAACTCAGGAACATCCGAAATATCTTCATAATTAGAATATACAGCATCATTATTAAGCACTGCCACAATCTTATCATCCGACTCATTACCATCAATCATACGGAAACCACCAATGGGCTTGGCGCGTACCAATATATCACCATGACTGATTTCTTTTTCTGTAAGAATACAAATATCCACAGGGTCGTGGTCACCTGTAATACCTTCTTTACCTGACTTCTCCATACAGTATTCTGCTACAGATTGATCACTATATGTTTGAGGAATAAACCCATAAAGTGCAGGAATCACATTGGAGTATTTTTGAGGTCGGTCAATAATCAAATAGCCTGATTCTTTATCAACTTCATACTTTACGGTATCGGTAGGTACCATTTCCACAAAACAAGTGATAACTTCCGGAGCATTTGGTCCGATATCTACACCATGCCAAGGGTGTGATTTATAGCGCAATCCCATCAAACGTCCAATGGGATCCATTAATCTATTATTTGCCATAATTTTAATTTTTTAGATACTGCAAATTTACACTAATTCATTATTGAATTACCTAAATTATATAATAATTAACATCTAACAATCTATATATTTATAAAATTAATAATATTTAAGGTTTTAGTTGACTTTCGCTATACTTATATAGTACCTGTGCGTACTAATTAATCACAGTTAGTATTATAAACTAACTCTATTCAAGGCAATTAATAAAATTAAGATATTATGAAAAATATTATTCTAGCAATCATTTTGCTTTTTAGTATTCAAACTACAGCGTTCTCTCAACAGGTTCTTTCGAAGTAGCAAAGTTCGGGTAAATTGGACAAGCTCTAGTACTTGGTGGCCTGCAAGCTCGAGCACTAGTTCAGAAACATTTGTTGCCCCACCAGATAGTCCAATAACTCAAATTGTTATTTTAGCTGGAAATACAGTGACCTTAAATCAAAATATTGATTTAAGATATGTTGGTCTTCCTATTCAATTAATTATTAGAGGGACTCTTAAGATGTATACTGGATTTTTGAGAAAAACTACTCATAATCTTAAATTACCTAATAATTCCACTATAATAATTGAGGATGGTGGTAAGATAGATGGTCATTCAAAGTACGGCTTTTTTTCAGGAAAATTAAAGAGTACAACAATGATAACTGCAGGAGATACAGTAATTTATAATCACCATTCTGGTGCTGCTGGACAACCTGCTGGTGACCTTTCAACGTTACCAGGGCCAGTTCGTAATATCCCTACAACTGGAGACCCATTACCCGTGGAACTCCTAAGTTTTACCGCAAAAACCAAAGCAAACGCAGTAAATCTTCAATGGCAAACGGCTACGGAAACCAATAGTCAGTATTTTGAGGTACAATGCTCTGCTGATGGTGAAAATTGGATAAGTCTTGATGAAATAGCTGCTGCAGGTAATTCAAATGAACTTATCGATTATCAATATATTGATCAAAATCCTATAAATGGCGATAACTATTATCGTTTATTGCAAATGGATTATAATGGTGATTTTGAGTATTTTGGACCAGTTTTTGCTCGATATGCTAATACAATCAAAAAAGCAGATGAGTCGAATAATGA
>QNXT01000063.1 GCA_003973505.1 Bacteroidota bacterium | reverse complement strand
ATCGTAAAACTACGGGAAATAGTAAAACCAAAATGAATATCACCATCGAGCCATGAACCTTCGGTAGCCGGGATAAATTGTTGTTCAACAATTCCTAGAGAAGTGGTTGCAAACAATTAGAACCTTAAGCACAAATCTTTTCATGTATAATATATAACAGACATAGCCCAATTTTAATATTAGTGCACAATTCCAACACCTACCATCAAAACAACAAAATAATCTAAGTAGCAATTTAAATACTAACATATCTCAATTCCACATTCAAGAAAATCAAATGAAATAGATTACCTTTGCAGCCTAAATTTAGCATGGTAAATAATGGAAAGAAAACTAGATAAAATAGAGGAAGCGATTGAAGAAATCAAAGCAGGGAAAGTAGTGATTGTGGTAGATGATGAAGATCGTGAGAATGAAGGCGATTTTATAACTGCTGCGGAGAATATCACTCCCGAAATTGTAAACTTTATGGCTACTCACGGTCGCGGACTTATCTGTGCACCCATAACCGAGTCTAAAGCACAAGAACTTAATCTGGATATGATGGTTGGTCGTAATACAGACCCCAAGGAAACAGCTTTTACTGTTTCCATTGACTTATTAGGCGAAGGAGTTACTACAGGCATTTCGGCTATGGACCGAGCCAAAACTTTAAAGGCTCTTGCCGACCCAAATATTAAAGCTGAACGCTTTAGCCGTCCTGGACATATATTCCCACTTATGGCAAAAGACAATGGCGTTATTCGTCGTGCAGGACATACCGAAGCTTCCATCGACCTTGCTCGCTTGGCAGGTTTGCAACCAGCTGCTGCTATCTGCGAAATAATGAACGAAGATGGTAGTATGGCTCGCTTGCCTGAGCTTTTCAAAATTGCTGATCGTTTCAATCTGAAGATTATTTCCATAAAAGATTTGATTGCCTACCGAATTAAAAATGAAAGTATTATTTCAAAAGAAGAAGTAGTAAGCATGCCCACGGAATACGGTGATTTTATGCTTCATGCTTATAAACAATTATCTGATGGCAAACCGCAACTTGCCTTGGTAAAAGGCGAATGGGAAAAAGACGAACCCATTATTGTTCGTGTGCATTCTTCTTGTGTTACGGGTGATATTTTCGGAAGTTGCAAATGCGACTGCGGACCGCAATTACATGAGTCGATGAAAATAATTGAGAAGGAAGGAAAAGGCATTGTACTTTATATGAACCAAGAAGGTCGGGGCATTGGAATAAGCTTAAAGCCTACCATTTGCAAGAACAAGGTGTTGATACCGTTGATGCGAACTTACAACTTGGCTTTAAAGATGATGAACGTGATTATGGTGTAGGTGCTCAAATTTTACGCGATTTGAATGCAACAAAAATTCGCCTTTTGACAAATAATCATACCAAAAAGGTGGGTCTTAATTCTTATGGAATTGAAATCGTGGAAGTAATCCCATTGATTATTCCTCCCAGCAAACATAATATCCGCTATATGAAAACCAAGCAAACCCGTATGGGACATGATTTGCATTTGGCTGATTAATATTAGATAAAACTTAACCAAAAAAAAGCGATACCGAATTATTCGATATCGCTTTTTCATTTAATGAGGTGATTTCTATTTACCACCACATTTTTTCTCCAGTTTTTTACCTTCCGGAGCCTTAGCTTCTTTCGCACCTAATTTTTTAGAATCATCCACTACGGGAGCATCTTTCGATAACTCTTTTTCCTTATCTGTTTTTGGCGCTTTAACTTCTCCTTTTATAGCAGCCTCTTTTTTAGCAGCTTTAGTTTCTGCCGATTTTTCGGTTTTGGCAGCTTCACCACCTCCACATTTACCCTCACCACACTTTCCTTCGCCACATTTTGCGGCCTCTTCTTTTGTATCAGCTGCTTGATCTGCTTGAACAGCATCATCATTTGAAGTAGGAGCAACTTCTGTTTTTGTTTCTTTTTTGTCGGTATTACCACATGATGTCATTGAAGTAGCCAATATGCCACCCATAAATAATACTCCCAATACTAAAGTAAATTTTTTCATCTTCATTGTTTTTGTATTTTTGTTAAATTGAATAGGTCAAATATACAATAAAATAACAAAACACATAAATTTTTTACGTCCATGAGTAAAAAGGACAACATCAAGCCGCTTCACAAAAGTGATAAGCAATCGTTTTTCACAAGGCGTAGTTTTGTTAAAACCTCTTTGGCAGCCAGCATATTGAGTGTTATCCCATTTACTTCTTCATGTCTGACGAAAGTAGAAACCGATGATAAAACGGTTCTTCTTGATGGAGAAGAATATCAAATTGACTTAAACTTTATTCGCGCAGTACAAAACATCTTATTTCCAAAAGACGAACTTGGGCCAGGGGCTGTAGAACTTAAATCCGACACCTATCTTCTGTGGACGTTGAACGACCAACGGCTTGACCCTTGGGATGGGGAGCAAATATTAAAAGGTTTTACTCGGCTCGACAAAACTTCGAATACAAAATTTAACAAAAGCTTTATCAACCTAAGCCAAACACAACAAGAAGAGCTAATTGCAAGCATATCACTAATAGACTGGGGACAAACCTGGCTAAGCAGAATGCTAACCATCATCTTCGAATCCATGTATGCCAATCCAAATTACGGCAGTAATCCTGATGAAATTGGTTGGAAATGGGTTCATCACCAAGCGGGATTTCCACAGCCCAATAAAGACCAAATCTACCCTGCTATTTTAAGCATCGTAAAGCAAAAATCAAACTCCTAAGAATGATGAAAAAGAAAACAGCTTGTATTATTGGAAGTGGTGCTGGAGCTGGTCCTGTGATTTACGAATTATCAAGGGCAGGTTTCGAGGTCATTGTTTTGGAAAAAGGTCCATGGTTCGAAACCAAAGATTTCACCAAAGATGAGATTGCACTCACTCGACGATCGGTAGTTACACCCAATTTAAAAGATGAACCACAAGTTTTAGAAAAACAGAACGCTAAGGGCGAATGGATTGCAAAATCAACTTTTGATACGGGTAATGATTTTTGGAATGGCAGCTGTGTGGGCGGTTCTTCCAATTTTATGAGTGGTTATTTTCATCGTATGAAGGAAATGGACTTCAAACTACTTTCCACTTATGGCCCCATTGAAGGCTCCAATGTGGTAGATTGGCCCATCGATTATAACGATATGGAACCCTATTTTGATAAAGTGGAACGTATTGTGGGTATTTCCGGGCGCGTGGTAAATCATAAATATCAAGAAAAACGATCTTCAAGCAGTTTTCCATTTCCACCTTTGGCCGAGAATATCGTTTCAAGTTGGATTGATAAAGCGGGAGAAGAATTGGGTTATAAAATGGTACCCGTTCCCCGTGCCATACTTAGTAAGGCTGATAAAAAACGAAATGCATGCTATTATTCTAATTATTGTGGTAGCTACGGTTGCTCTTCCGATGCCAAAGGGAGTTCTCGAGCAGCACTAATAGACCAAGCGTTGGAGACGGGAAATTGTACCATAATTCCAAATGCCAAAGTTTTTCATTTAAAAACCAATGGCAAAGGGAAAATCATAGAAGCCCAATACCACGATATGGATGGTAATAATCAAAGTATAAAAGCCGACCTGTTTGTGGTAGCAGCTCAGGCAGTTGAGACCTCTCGCCTACTTCTGATGAGCAAAAACAAGGATTTCCCCAATGGCTTGGCAAATAATAATGGTCAAGTAGGTAAAAACTTGATTTTTTCAGCTGGAGGAATTGGCTCAGGATATTTGTATTATAAAGACTTTGAGAAACAAGATGCAGAGAAACTGAAGATACCCGGGGTATTTGTAAATCGAGGACTGCACGATTTTTATGAAATAGAAAAAGAAAACGGCTCTAAAATAAAGGGAGGTAGTGTCGATTTTTTATTTGAACACGCCAATCCCATTGGTCGCAGTATCCGCCGTAAATGGAATTCTGATGGAGATTTGATTTATGGTTCTGCATTAAAGAAAAGAATTTACCACTATTTCAATGATTTACGCCGTTTGAAATTTGAAATATTCGTGGACTGGCAACCCAACGACAATTGCTTTGTTACGCTCGACCCCAAGGTGAAAGATAAATGGGGCGACCCTGTGGCACGTATCCGTCTTGGCTATTTGGAACGCGATTTGGAAGTCGGGAGACATATTGCAAAAAAATGTGAAGAAATACTGGAAAAGGTAGGTGCAAAAAACATTAGCAGCAGCATTAGCGGAGGTGCACCTCCAAATCTACAAGCCGGAGGTTGTCGCTTTGGTGATGATCCTAAAACTTCCGTTCTCGATAAAAACTGTAAAGCCCACGAAGTAGAAAACCTCTATATCAGTGATGGTAGTTTTATGCCCACCGGTGGCAGTGTAACCTATACTTGGACCATTTATGCCAATGCCTTTCGAGTGGCGGATACTATCATAAAGGATTATCAATAAACAAACTCCTAAAGAAACATCAATTAGTTGACACTTTTACCTTCTTTTTATGTCAATACATTGACACTTTTACTGTATTTTTATATCAATGCGTTGACGCTTTATTAAATTATTTATATCTTTGCATTGACATAAACCAAAGAACATGGATAATCTAAGACAAAAATTTTATGCAAAATATGCACAAACTCAAACCGAGACAGTTCGAGACTATATAAATATAATCGATTGGTCCAATCGTTTTATTGGGATAAAAGGAGGTCGCGGTGTGGGAAAAACAACCCTGGTATTGCAATATATCAAAATGCATTATCCTGCAGACAATACCATTTTATATGTCAGCTTAGATGATTTATATTTTTCAGAGAACTCATTCTATCAACTTGCAGATGAATTCTATAAAAAGGGAGGCGAACTCCTGGCAGTCGATGAAGTTCACCGTTATCCAAATTGGGCCATTGAGTTGAAAAATATATACGACGACATGCCCGATTTAAAAGTAATATTTACAGGTTCTTCCTTATTACACCTCCAAAAAGCCAAAGCCGATTTAAGTCGTAGAGCAGTGATGTACAATATGAAAGGGCTATCGTTCCGTGAGTTCCTGAACTTTGAATCAGGCCATATTTTCAAAAAATACTCACTGGAAGATATTCTTGAAAATCACATTCAAATTGCAATAGAAATTAAAGAAAAAATTAAGGTATTAGCTTATTTCGAAAACTACCTAAACTATGGTTATTATCCTTTCTATAAAGAGAATATTTTATCATACCATAGCAAACTTCAAGAGATAATTCTGACGATACTGGAAGTAGATATTCCTCAGTTTGCTTCCATTCAAACAGCGAATATTATCTACTTGAAAAAGCTATTAAAAATAATCAGTCAATCCGTTCCTTTTAAGCCAAACATGAATGTATTGAGCTCACGTACCGGCATCAGTTTAAACACCATGAAACAGTATATAAAACTATTATACGAAGCTGATTTATTGAGACTTTTATACACGGATAAAAAAGGAATAAACAGTTTAAATAAACCTGAAAAAATTTATCTTAGTAATACAAACCTCATGTATAATCAGGGAGATGAAAATGTAAATTTCGGCAATCTAAGAGAAGTATTTTTTTATTCCCAACTCGACTCATTTTATAATGTAACATCTTCTAAGGATAGTGATTTTTTGGTTGAAAATAAGTTCACCTTTGAAATAGGAGGCAAAAACAAAGACACTAAACAAATAAAAGGTCTTCCCAATTCTTTTCTTGTTAAAGATGATATCGAGATTGGTGTAAATAATAGTATTCCTCTTTGGTTATTTGGATTTTTATATTAAATCTGTTTCAAACGCTTAATAAATTAAACACTATGAATTCTGCAAATCAAATAACCCACGATGGTTTTATTCAAAGTATTGATGATAAAATCATTTCTGTTCGAATAATTTCTAAAGCGGGTTGTGTTTCCTGTACTGCAAAATCAAGTTGCTCTGTCTCCGATATAGAGGAGAAAATTGTGGAAGTTAGAAATACAGGAAAGCAAGACTATAAAATTGGAGATGCTGTTGTAGTTGCCCTTGATCAAAACAAAGGTTTTGTAGCCGTTTTTATTGGCTATATCCTACCCTTTTTTGTTTTACTATTTACACTTATTGTTGGATTAGAATTTACTGATAATGAAGGTTTGGTTGGACTTATTGCTTTAGGAATGTTGATTCCCTACTACTTTTTAGTCTATATTTTAAAAGAAAAGATTAGAAACCACTTCTCATTTAAAATAGTATAATCCATATCATATTGATTTTCTACCTATTACGATTTATAAAACTTATATTTCCTCATTAATAAAATTTAGAACACCTCTAAATAAAAACTAACAATCAATAAATCAAACATATAAAATCACCTTCAAACAAACAATTGTTTTCAATAAACACACTAATCAGTATATCAACTATTTACTGTACAAAAATTTATCTTCAAATAGCAACTAGTATTCCCGAATTGTTTTTACATTTGTTAGCGAAATCACAATATTAGTTATCAAAGATAATTAAATGAATAATACGATTCTAAGTGCACTGATTGTACTCAGTGCCATAGGTATATTGGCTGCTATTGTGCTTTATTTTATCGCACAAAAGTTTAAGGTAATCGAAGATCCAAAAATCGACGATATAGACGAAGCCTTACCCGGAGCCAATTGTGGAGGATGTGGCTTTGCTGGATGCCGAGCCTTTGCCGAAGGCTTGGTGAAAGCCGAATCAATGGAAGGTTTCTATTGTCCTGTAGGCGGTAACGATTTAATGAAATCATTGGCTCCTATTTTGGGAGTAGAAGCTCCAGAAAAAGCTCCACAAATAGCCGTTCTACGATGCAACGGCTCAATAAAAAATTCCATTCCAAAATTCGAATATGATGGAGATGTTACCTGTTCATTTACTCACAATTTAACCGCTGGAACCGGAGGTTGTCAATTCGGTTGTTTGGGTGGTGGTGAATGTGTAGATGCCTGTGACTTCGATGCCATGTATATGGATCCTGAAACGAATCTTCCGGTGGTAAAAGTAAACTGTGTAGCATGTGGCGCTTGTGTGGAGGCTTGTCCAAGAGACATTCTGGAACTTCGAAATCGTGGACCTAAGGAAAAACGGATTTTCGTAGCCTGCGTTAATAAAGAAAAAGGGCCTCTTGCCAAACAAAATTGTAGTGTGGCATGTATTGGTTGTAAAGCCTGTGTTAAGGTTTGTAACTTCGATGCTATTGATGTTACTAATTTCTTGGCCTATATCAATTACGAAGCATGCACACTTTGTCGCAAATGTGTGGAAGTTTGTCCAACAGATGCCATTCACGAAGTGAGTTTTAAGCCTAGAAAACCTAAGGGAGATAAAAAAGACAAGGAAGAAATTAAATTGGTCGTATCGTAAAAGCAATTTAATAATTGCCTTTACCATCCACCATCTATAAAATATCAGACCCATTATGAAGCTAAAAACATTCAGAATAGGAGGTATTCATCCACCAGAGCAAAAGCTATCATCAGCTGTGGCCATACAAGAAGTGCCCTTGCCCGATATAGCAGTTGTTCCCTTATCACAACATTTGGGAGCCCCTGCCAAAGTGCAAGTAAAACGAGGCGAAATGGTGAAAGTGGGAACCCTTTTAGCTAAAGGTGAAGCATTTATTTCAGCAGATATTCATTCACCAGTATCCGGCAAAGTGCTAAAAATTGAACCTCGTGTCGATTCATCTGGTTTCCGTCGCGAATCGGTCATAATTGAAGTGCAGGGTGATGATTGGGAAGAAGATATCAATAATACAGAGGAACTTATAAAAGATATTACTCTTGATAAAGATGCTATTATCCAACGTATTCACGATTGCGGAATCGTAGGATTGGGAGGAGCCACTTTCCCTTCGCATGTAAAATATATGATACCTGAAGGTCGCCAAGTGGAATACCTAATTATAAATGGCGTAGAATGTGAACCTTATATTACTGCCGATGAACGACTAATGTTGGAAAAAGGGGAAGAATTGATGGTTGGTATTCGCATTATGATGAAAGCATTGGCGGTGGATAAAGCCATTATTGGCATCGAAAATAATAAGCCTGATGCCATTGAGCATTTGCGTAAAATTGCCAGCCAATACCAAGGAATTTCCGTTGAGCCATTAAAAGTTCAATACCCTCAAGGTGGCGAAAAGCAGCTTATTGACGCTGTTTTAAAACGCCAAATCCCATCAGGTAAATTACCTTCTGATGTAGGCTGTGTAGTGAATAATGTAGGAACGGCTTATGCCATATATGAAGCCGTACAAAAGAATAAACCATTGGTAGAACGTATTGTTACGGTAACAGGTAAAACCGTTGGAAAGCCTTCCAACTTTCGAGTACGCCTTGGCACTCCCATTTCCAATTTGTTGCCCTTAGCCGATTGCGATATGGAGAAAACAGGCAAAGTAATAAATGGTGGCCCCATGATGGGAAAAGCATTAGTGGCTTTAGATGCTCCTGTTACTAAAGGAACATCCGCTGTTTTACTAATGAAAAAAGAAGAATCAAAGCGTGTAGCTGTTCAAAATTGTATTCGTTGTGGAAAATGCATGACCGTTTGTCCTATGGGATTAGAGCCTTATTTATTAAGCATTATTGCTCGTCAAGGACAAAATGAACGCTGCGAGCAGGAACGAATAATGGATTGTATCGAATGTGGTTCATGTGTATATACCTGTCCATCAGGTCGTCCATTATTAGACCATATCCGTTTAGGAAAGGCAAACACAAGTTTATTGATTAGAACAAGAGGTAGAAAATAAAAAACAATAGCTGCGAATGTGCGAATTAATATTCGTGCATTGGCAACAAATAAACATAATAAAAATGGGATTATTAACCGTTTCTGGCTCACCACATATACATGGTGGTTTGAGTGTACGAAAAATGATGTGGGGCGTGGTTATTGCCATGATACCAGCCATGTTGGCGTCCTTTTACTATTTTGGTTTGGGAGCCATAAAAGTAACATTGGTCGCAGTGGCTTCTGCAATGTTATTTGAGTATCTTATTGCACGCTTTATTATGAAGCAAAAACCTGATATTCTTGACGGATCAGCTGTAATTACAGGAATATTATTGGCTTTTAATGTCCCTTCAAACTTACCAATATGGATTATTATTATTGGTTCGCTTATTGCCATTGGTGTAGCGAAAATGTCGTTTGGGGGATTGGGGAAAAACCCTTTTAATCCTGCATTAGTAGGTCGTGTTTTTCTTCTTATTTCATTTCCTGCACAAATGACTTCCTTTCCGGTAGTGGAAAAGGGATTTCCTATGGCATTAGACGCAGTGACAGGTGCAACGCCTTTGGGAATTGTGAAAGAAGGATTGAAGAATGGTGATAAAATGGCTGATTTAATGCATCAAATTCCTGATTATACACAGCTTTTCTTTGGTCAAACAGGAGGTTCACTTGGTGAGGTTTCAGCTTTCCTTCTCTTGTTGGGCGGTATTTATATGCTTATTCGCAAGATTATAACTTGGCAAATTCCTGTTAGTTTCTTAGGCTCAGTGGTAATATTCTCTGGCATTTTATGGCTTATCAATCCCGAACAATATGTTAATCCCCTTTTTCATTTACTTACGGGAGGAATCATGCTGGGTGTATTTTTTATGGCGACCGATATGGTTACCTCGCCCATGACAGGCAAGGCTCAACTGATATTTGGTGCCGGAGTAGGAATTTTAACAATTATCATTCGTGTGTGGGGAGCTTATCCTGAGGGCGTTTCCTTTGCCATTCTATTAATGAATGCAGTAGTCCCCCATCTTAATAATGCATTCAAACCCAAACGTTTTGGAAAGGAGGTAAAACATGTCTAAAAAACCGGAATCGAATTTTACGAATATGGTAATCCGTCTGTTTATCGTAGTGGCGATATCAGGCTTAGCTTTAGGCTTTGTATATGTGCAAACCTTTGATGTGATTGAAGCAGCAAAGCAAAAAAAATTGGAACAAGCCATTGGAAATGTTGTTCCTTCATTTGACACCTTGGTTACTTATAAAGTAATGCCATCAACAGGAAAAGACTCACTTACCTTCTATCAGGCTTATGCAAACGACAGCTTGGTTGGAACAGCCATTGCAACATATACCGAAAAGGGTTTTAGTGGGGTTTTCAAAATTATGGTAGGATTTGCTCCTGATGGAACCATCATCAACACAGCGGTTTTACAACATAAAGAAACTCCCGGACTGGGTAATAAAATGGAGAAAAAAGTATCCAATTGGAGTAATCAGTTTAGTGGAAAAAATCCAGCTAACTACAAACTTAAAGTTACCAAAGATGGTGGCGATGTAGATGCTATTACCGCAGCAACCATCAGTTCAAGAGCATTTTGTGATGCTACCAAACGAGCTTATGATGCTTTGATGGCGCAAAAAAAGAAAGGAGGAAAACATGAATAATAATTTGCAGATACTCAGTCGAGGATTATTCAAAGAAAATCCCGTATTGGTTCTACTTTTAGGACTCTGCCCTACCCTTGGGGTAACAACCTCTGCATTCAATGGCTTGGGAATGGGTTTGGCAACTACTTTTGTTTTGGTAATGTCCAATATTGCGGTTTCATCGGTAAGCAATTTTATTCCTGATAAAGTGCGAATTCCTGCATTTATTGTAATTATTGCCTCCTTTGTAACCATTGTCGATTTATTGATGCAAGGTTATTTACCATCTTTACACGAAAGCTTGGGCTTATTTATCCCACTCATCGTAGTAAACTGCGTTGTACTAGGTCGCGCCGAAGCTTTTGCATCAAAAAATAAAGTTTGGCCTTCAATCCTCGATGGATTGGGAATGGGTTTGGGCTTTGCCCTGTCACTAACCCTTTTGGGTGGTATTCGTGAGATATTAGGCTCCGATGCTATATTTAATATTGCACTAAATGTTTTCCCAAAAGATGCTGATGGTAACCCCATGACCATGATTGCCTTTGTACTTGCACCAGGAGCATTTATTGTGCTTGCCTATTTAATCGCTTTATCAAGAAAATTAAACAAATAGCCTTATGGAATATATCGTTATTATAATCGCAGCTGTTTTTGTAAACAATATTGTTTTATCCCAGTTTTTGGGAATATGTCCGTTCTTAGGCGTATCGGGCAAAGTTTCTACTTCGGTAGGAATGAGCGGGGCCGTAATGTTTGTACTTACCATTGCCACCATGGTAACCTGGTTGATTCAGCACTATATTTTGAATGCTTTTGATTTGCAATTTCTACAAACTATTACCTTTATTTTAGTTATTGCAGCTCTAGTGCAAATGGTGGAAATTATCCTCAAAAAAGTTTCTCCTGCAATGTATCAGGCATTGGGTATCTTTTTACCTCTTATCACAACCAACTGTGCTGTTTTAGGTGTGGCAATACTAACTGTTCAGAAAGATTTTTCGCTTATCGAAGGCGTTATTTTTGCTGTAGGAAATTCCATTGGTTTTGGTTTGGCTATGATTCTTTTCTCAGGCATACGTGAGCACTTAGAATTGATGGAAGTACCCGAAGGAATGCGTGGTGTACCCGCCGCATTAATCGTTGGTGGAATATTGGCCTTGGCCTTTATGGGATTTACAGGCTTGGCTTAAGAAATACAAATTGTATAAAACAAAAGGCCGCTAATGCGCGAATAAATGATTCGTGTATTTGCGGCTTTTTTTAACCTTAAGTTTATTGAAAGTCAGAAGCTGTTAGCTGTCCTTCGACAAGCTCAGGAGCCAAGCTTTGTTTACCTTGAGTTTACCGAAAGGTCGAAGCTAATTATCCACAAAATCTCCATCGCCATATTTAGCCAATCCTCCCAAAGCAGTTTCCCTGTAAGGGCTAGGCATATCTTTTCCTGTTTGCTTCATTACTTTTGTTACCACATCGAAGCCGATAAAGTGTTTGCCATCAGATAGTATTGCATACCGAGCCGAATCAAATGCGCGCATGGCTGCATGTACATTTCGCTCGATACAAGGAATTTGCACCAACCCATTGATGGGGTCGCAGGTCAATCCCAAATGATGCTCCAATCCCATTTCGGCAGCATATTCAATTTGTGCAGGCGAACCACCAGCTAATTGTGTAGCCGCTGCGGCAGCCATAGCACAAGCCGTTCCTACTTCGCCCTGACAGCCCACTTCGGCTCCTGAGATGGATGCATTATGCTTGACAATATTTCCGACCAAACCCGCTGTGGCTAAAGCTCTAAGAATTTTAGCCTCATCGGCTTGATAATGCTCTTGACTAATTTTTAATACCGCTGGTAAAATCCCACACGAACCACAAGTGGGAGCTGTTACCACAACACCTCCTGCTGCATTTTCTTCCGATACAGCCAAGGCATATGAAAATACTTTGCTTGCTGTTTTTGCATGACCCGTAAGTGTCTGCGATTTGGAATAATAGGATGCTGATTTACGCTGTAGTTTTAAACCACCAGGAATCAATCCTTCTTGATCCAAGCCTCGTGCAATCGCCGCTTGCATTACTTCCCAAACTTGCTTCAAATGCAAACGTACTGCATCGCCTTCAGTTTCATACACCAACTCCCAAAAGGTTTTTCCTGTTTTTTTATAATAGTCCAACACATCTTGCATCGAACGTTCTTTATAAATCATTTTGGGCTGAATATCTTTATTCTTATCATCCACGATTTTCCCACCACCAACACTGTAAACCAACCATTTATCAGTATCAGCACCCTCATCGGTAACTTCAAATTCTAAAGCATTGGGATGAAAATCCTTATACTCATTCTTTTTCCACACTATTTCCACATCAGCAGGTTTTAGCTCCTCAATAATAGCAATATCAGTCAAGTGACCTTTGCCAGTAAGAGCCAAACTACCATAGAGGGTAACTTTGAAACTTAAGGCTTCATTATGTTTATCACGATATTGCTTAGCGGCACGAACGGGTCCCATAGTATGGCTGCTTGAGGGGCCACGACCAATTCTAAATATTTCTCTGATGCTTTCCATAGAAGTTTATTCCTAAATTGTTTTCACAAATCTACGAAATAAAACCACTTAGAATTAATCGTAAGAGAAGTTGTATCGAATCAGTTTCTGTTAAAAAAATTAATCTTCAAAATCCCTAGCGTCAAATCAGTGTTAAATCATTGAACATCATTTCTTCCTTTGTGAACCTTTGTGCCTTCTTTGTGATTCTTTGTGGTATAGCACATTATAATTACACAGAGTTACACAAACCAGTCTACCAAATGGTAGAGGAGAACAAAGTTACACAAAGCTCATAAAAAATATCACAAACCTTTATCATTACAGTGTTTCATTACACTAGATAGTAGGAGTAAGTTTAAAATCTACACTCGCATTTTCCGATTGCGGAACCGCAGACTATCCCCCCATTCTCCATAGCCAATTTCATCTCCAGCCATTTTTATCCGCATTTCCATACAGTTTTTGCAATCAGAAGCTTCCTCGTCGGTACAAGGTTTATCCTCATATAAGCTATAATCGTTACGATACACACCTGGTGTAATATTAGGCATCATAATATTGGCTCCCACTTTTAATGCTTTCTCTCGTCCTATAGGATCAATTGCCTGCAAAGCAGTGGCAGCAGCAATATTAATATCAGGCATGATAATACGTAAAATCGCAATCATTTTTAATGACAAAACAAAACGTTCCCTCTTGGTCATTAAAGTATCTTTTGCCACATAAAGTGGAGTATCCTCATGCTCGATATAGGGTCCCATTCCACACATATCCACATCAAAATCGCGTAAAAAAAGTAAGTCGTCGGCAAGATGCTCAAGCGATTGATAAGGAGCTCCAATCATTACACCCGTTCCCACCTGAAAACCCACCTTACGAAGATCGGCAAGGCATTGTTTACGTAATTGGTAATTATGTAAATTACTATCGGGATGCCATTTATAATACAGCGATTCCGTAGCCGACTCTATTCGTAACAAATAGCGATGTGCACCAGCAGCAAACCATCGTTGATAAGTATCCATATCTTGCTCGCCCATGGAAATGGTAATACCCAACTTTCCGTCAGACATTTTTTGGATTTTTTGTAATAATTGCTCTATACGCAATGTAAATGCAGGACTTCGCAACTCACCCGACTGAATAGCCAGAGATGCATAACCTTCATCTAAAGCAAATTTTGCTGCTTCTACGATCTGATCATCAGTTAAATTATAGCGTGAAAAATTCTTATTCGACTTACGAATTCCGCAATACAGGCAGTCTTTTTCACAGATATTCGAAAACTCAATCAAACCACGGAAATAAACTTTATTCCCAACAGTTTCCTTCTTTACCTGTGCCGCTTTTTGATATAAGGCAACCGCATCATCCGATTTTGTACGAAGCAAGAAAAGGATATCTTCTCGACTTAAATATGTCTTATTTAGAATTTTATTTATCATTACTGTCGTTTTCTAAAAGGCTCCACTACCCTATCAAATATACCCGTTACAAAAGCGATTGCCATACCATAATTAGAAACTGGAATCTGCTTTTTTATAGCAGGTTTCAATCGGTTGTTTAATTGTTTTTCTGTCACAACGCAACCTCCACATTGAATAATCATGGCATAGTCTTCCAAAGACTTTGGAAATTTGGTCAGTCCTGCCGCAAAATCGAAATATAGTTTTTTCCCTGTATGTTTTTCCAACCAATTTGGAAGTTTAAATCGACCAATATCTTCACAACTCACCTGATGAGTGCAAGATTCAAGCATTAGAATTCGATCCCCATCTTTCAGCTTATCAATCATGGGAGTACCCTCAATATATGCATCAAAGTTTCCCCTAAAACGAGCCAACATAATGCTAAAACTCGTTAGCATCACATCCTCAGGAACGATTTTCGAAACCTGATCAAAAACCTGACTATCCGTTATTGCGATGGCTGGCTTGACGCCTAGTTTAAAGAAATCTTCCAATTCAGTTTCCTTAACAATAATGCAAATGGCATCATTATCCAATACATCACGTAAGGCCATCACCTGTGGCAAAATCATCCTCCCTTCGGGTGCTTCCGAATCAATGGGTGTAATCAGTAAAACCACATCTTTGGGCTTAATAATGCCTTTTAACAATGATTTTTGATTGTAAACACTTTTAGGCATTTCTTTTACAATCGCATCAACCAAATTTTTGAGCGAAACCTCATCATATATACTATATTCTATTATTGAGGCTTTAGAAACCATTCTGATTTTAGATTTAGTTGCCGAAGTAATTTTCGTTTTATCCGATTTACCATGGACTATGATGTAAGGTGTATCATAAGTATCCAATTCATCAATAATTTTCAATTCATAATAACCAAATTCATTATCAGCAATAAGCAATATGGCAAAATCAATATTCGGAATCACGCTAAAGCTTTTATCCACACGCATCATCCCCAATTTACCTTCATCGTCCACGCCGGCAGTATCGGTAATAATCACTGGCCCTATCCCAAATATTTCCATAGATTTTTTCACTGGATCCGTAGTCGTTCCAGCCTCATTTGATACTATAGCCACTTCTTGCCCAATCATGGCATTAATTAGGGAACTCTTACCAATATTACGCCTTCCAAAAATTCCAATATGCGGTTTTAAGTCTTTCGATTTCATATTGTTTAATTGATTTTGTTAGTAATACAAATCACGCTCACCATTATTAATACGCTCTATTCGTTCCAATACCGAGGCTTTCATTTCCTCATTATTCAATGCCTCGAGATTGTCATTTATCACTTTCCATGCTTTATGCGAAGTATCATCCGGAGCATAATCATTCACATACTCTGCCAAGGTTAGAATGGCGTTCGGAGTACATTTACTTTTAATAAAACCTGGTACCGAAAACTCCATAAAATGCTCACCTGTACGCCCTAGTCGATAGCATGCTGTACAAAATGAAGGCAACATATTATCATCTAATAATTCATCGATAATAGTATTAAGTGAGCGATCATCATTTACCTTAAATTGCTCTTTATTCAAGTCTTGCTTTTCATTTAGGTTCATCGAATAGCTACCCAATTCTAATTTTGTTCCACCATCAATTTGCGAAACACCAAAATGTATCACCTCATTACGCACTTGCGCTGTTTCACGGGCGGTCAAAATCATACCAGTATAAGGAACAGCCAAACGTAAAATGGCAATCAAACGAGCAAAGTCATCATCATTTACAAAATAATCTTCATCCACATCAAGATTGGATGCGCTTTGAATTCGAGGGAAAGAGATGGTATGGGGACCAACATTATAACAAGCTTCGAGGTGATTTGCATGACGCACCAATGCCAAAACTTCGAATCGCCAATCGTATAATCCAAATAAAGCACCTATTCCAACATCATCCAAACCTACGTCCTGAGCACGATCCAATGAAGTTAGGCGGTAATCATAATCGGCCTTTTTACCAGAAAGGTGATAGCGTTTATAGGTTGGTTTGTGGTATGTTTCTTGAAAAATTTGATAGGTACCAATCCCAGCATCTTTTACTTTCTGAAAACCTTCGGTAGTTAAAGGAGCTGCATTGATATTAACTCGGCGAATTTCACCATTTCCTTTTTTTACACCATAGGCTACTTCCACAGTATGTGCAATATAATCGGCATCATAATCACGATGTTCGCCATATACCAAAATAAGACGCTTTTGACCATTATCTTGTAAGGCTTCTATTTCTTCTATGATTTCTTTATCGTCCAGTGTTTGACGAATAGCATCCTTATTGCTGGCTCTAAAACCGCAATAAAGACAATTGTTGGCACATTTATTTCCAATATAAAGTGGTGCAAACAAAACAATTCGATTTCCATAGATTCGTTCTTTAAGAGTACGGGCTCCTTTCTTTATTTCCTCAATCAACTCAGGGTCATCAGCATTAATTAAGATGGCTGTTTCCTCTAATGTCAAACGATTTTTATTCAAAGCACGTTGAATAACCTCTTGCACCCTTTCCATACTTGGTTTGGGCATATTGATAAATTGCCAAATTTCATTTTCATCAATAAATGGCTTTCCTGCTTCATCAGCTATGGCGTATTTTTCTGGTTTAAATTTCATGGTTTAATTCTTTTATCATGGATACTTTTATTTGCACTCCTTCCACAATCCCAATTCTTCCCGCAAGGGAATTAATGGTATTGGTATCAGCTTCTATTATCAGGCTGATTAAACTATAATTGCGATTAGGTAATGAAAGCCCTTGACGAGACAAAATGGCTGAAGCGTATTTACTCAGCTCTTTATTCACTTTATCGACTCTTTCTTGACTCTTGTATATAAGAATCAATGCAGTTGCTATTCTTTTTACCTTTTCCATAAGTTCTAAGTCTTTTAAGATTAGGTAGCATTTTATCGAAAAGGCTTCTGGCAAAGTCTTTTCAACTATTTACTATTTTGAAAACTCGGGGAGAAAGAAACATTCATCTCTCCCCCCAAGTAAACCCCAAATTATGTATTATTTAACTATCATTCGTTCCTAAAATATTAATACCGATTTCGTTTGCTGTAATGAGTATGTAATAATTCATGTGATTTTTTACCCAAAGGTTCACCCAAAAATTCTTCATAAACTTTAATTATTTCAGGATTTTCGTGTGATTTACGTATCGGTTTACTCATATCCTCTTCGTATATTGCAGCTATTCTTTTAGCTCTAATTTCGGCATTGGTAGGTATTGGTTGACCTCCTCCGCCAATACAACCTCCTGGGCAACCCATCACTTCAATAAAATGATATGGAGATTTACCAGCAGCTACCTCATCCATTATGATACGAGCATTTTTAAGTCCATGTGCAACTGCAACATTCAAGTCAACGCCTTCCAAGAAACTCCATTCTGGTAAGCAGCCTTCAATTTTTATACTTGCAGCACGAATACCATCGGTACCACGAACAGCCGTAATATTGAGATTTTCGAATGGCACATCACGACCTGTAACCACAGCATAGGCTGTACGTAAAGCCGCTTCCATTACACCACCGGTAGCTCCAAAAATAACACCAGCTCCGGATGACTCACCCATAATGCTATCAAAATCCGAATCCTCAAGATTCTTAAAGTCTAAACCCGCTTGTTTTATCATCAAACCAAACTCACGAGTAGTCAATCCTGCATCAATGTCACGATAACCACTATCATTCATTTCAGGACGATTAGCTTCATATTTCTTGGCAGCACATGGCATAATTGCCACACTCACCACATCTTTTGGATCAACCCCCTTTTTCTCAGCATAATATGTTTTGGTTAAAGCACCAAACATTTGCTGAGGCGATTTACAAGTTGATAAATGGCCTAAATGATTGGGGAACATATGTTCGATAAATTTTACCCAACCTGGAGAACAAGAAGTTATCATGGGTAATTTTATAGATTGATCACCATCCACTATGGCTTTTTTTAGTCGTGTTAATAACTCATGTCCTTCTTCAATTATCGTTAAATCAGCTGAGAAATCAGTATCTAAAACTGAATCGGCTCCCATTTTACGCATGGCAGTAACCATTTTACCTGTTACACGAGTGCCTACTTCATAACCGAGCATCTCGCCCAATGCCACACGAACCGAAGGAGCTGTATTCATAACTACATGCTTAGTTGGATCTCCAATAGCTTCCCAAACATCATCAAAATAACGACGCTCGGTAAGAGCTCCTGTTGGACAGCGATTTACACATTGTCCACAATTGGTACAAACAACCTCATTGAATGGCAAATCCATAAATGTAGAAATCTTCATTTCATCTCCCTTATGCGAAGCCGTTAAGGCATTTACATGTTGCAACTCTGCACATGTACGTACACATCGCTGACAACGGATACACTTACTATCATCCTTCTCAATGGACCATGATGATTTATCTACTTCAATATGAGGTTTCAAAACACTCAAGTATCGGTCACCATCAACATTATATTCTGCGGCTAAGTCTTGCAATTCGCAATTAGTATTTCTATAACAAGTAGTACATTGTGTGTTGTGTTCCGACACAAGAAGCGAGACCACATCCTTTCGAGCATTTCTTATTTTTGCAGAATTTGTTAAAATATCCATTCCCTCCTCCGCAGGTACAGCACAAGAGGCCTCCAAACGGTTTCGCCCAGCAACTTCAACAACACAAACGCGACAATTTCCCGCTACACATAAATCCTCATGGTGGCAAAGGGTTGGAATATTTACATTAATCATTTTGGCGGCTTCCAATATGGTAGTACCCTCTTCAACTTCAATAAGTTGATTATCTATTTTAAGTTTTATCTTTGACATAATACTATGGTTTAAATAGTGATTGATTAATGAACCATTTCCTCTCTAAAATTCTCAACTATAGAAGTGAATGAATTGGTTACGGACTGTCCAAGACCACATTTAGAGGTTATCTGCATGGTTTTGCTCAATTTTATTAAATCATTAAGATAGGAAGCAGGTTTTTCACCTGACTTCACTGCCTCTAAGCCTTTCAATAATTGTTGTGTTCCTACCCGACAAGGAGTACATTGTCCACAGGATTCTTCAGCAAAAAATTCTAAATAATTGTGTAATACATTATACATTGAGCGCGTACTATTGAATAGCATGGTAGCACCTCCCGTTGTATTTCCTTCACCAATAATGGTCTTTTCAAAATTCTTACGAGGAATACAAAAACCCGCTACTCCACCAATCTGAACCGCTTTGGTATCACCATCACCATATTCTTCAACAAAATCCGAAACTTTCATTCCCAATTCCAGCTCATGAACACCTTCCTTAAGCGAATCGCCCGATAAGGAGAAAAGTTTAGAGCCATGCTGATCATCGGTACCATAAGATTTATACTCTTCGGCACCATAACGACATACCATGGATACAGAGGCTAGAGTCTCCACATTATTTACCAATGTTGGTTTTCCTAAATAACCACTTTGAATTGGGAATGGAGGTTTATTACGTGGTTCGCCGCGTTTTCCTTCCATGGATTCAATTAATGCAGTTTCTTCACCACAGACATAAGCTCCAGACCCACTAAATATTTCAATATGGAAATTAAGTCCAAATTTCTCTGCATATTCATCAAAAATCTCCAACTCTCTCTTCAAGCCTGGAATAAGCGAGTTGTATTCAGCACGTAAATATATATAACCCTTAGTAGCATCTGTAACATAAGCCGCTATGGCCATTCCCGAAATTACTTTCCGAGGCACATCTACAAGCAATTTACGATCCTTAAAAGTTCCTGGCTCGCCTTCATCAGCATTGCAAATAATATACTTTTCTTCATTCTGTTCAGCTGCCATAAACTTCCACTTTAATCCCGTAGGAAATCCAGCGCCACCACGTCCACGTAAACCTGATTCGATTAAATCTTCAATGATTTCCTCTTTCCCTTTTTTCATCATTCGTCGTAGAATCTCATATGGAGCCACCGAATAAGGGCTAAATAGTATATCAACTTTTTTTAGTTTCGTATTTGACATGATTTCTATTTTTGATGGTTTCTTTTCGCTCTAATTATATCATGAATCTTCTCAGGGGTTAAATGCGTAAAAGGCTCATCATTAACTAACATAGCGGGTCCTTTATCACATAAACCAATACAGTTTACTGAATGCAAGGTGAACAAATTATCATGAGTAGTTTCGCCCAACTTAATTCGCAACTCCCCTTCCAAGGCGGCTAAAATTCCTTTACAACCTTTCATATCGCAAGTAATGGACTTACAAACACGAATCACATATTTACCATTTTGTTTATTATCGATAAATGAGAAAAAGGAGGCTACTCCATAAACATCTGCCGCTGAA
>QNXT01000315.1 GCA_003973505.1 Bacteroidota bacterium | reverse complement strand
CATCTTCGTTCGTTACTTTTTGAGTTTGAGGTGTTGAAAAAAATAATTTATATACACTATACAGTTGGGGATTATAAAATAGAACAGCTAGATATTATTCTGTATTAGCACCCTAAAAAGTTGGACATAATTATAGTAATAAATCTGTCACTTTGTAACACAATGGAAAGCAAAGGAACATTTTGAAAAAAAAACAATGAAGTTTGAAAGCAACAATAAAAATAACCCTAACCCAAACCAACAAAATAAAATGCCTAACCTATGGTCTAGTGATAGGCGATGCCTTGGGCTTGGGTACGGAGTTTATGTCCAAGGAAGAAGTGCGAGCCAATTACCCTGATGGCTTAACTGATTACAGTCAGATTATTCAAGAAAAACACCGTAGTAAATGGCAAAAAGGTGCTTGGGCAGATGATACTGATTAGTTCCTTTGCATTATGTACAGTCTGCTAGAAAAAGGAAAAGGGAGGATTTATGATAATGAAGGAGTGTTGCTTAGAGTTCAAAGTTTTTTGATAAAGCCAAGAATTAGAATTTGACTTAATACCCTTTTGATTTTATGAATGTTAAAGAAATAGTTCTAACAATATTTCGTGTCGTTTTTATTTGTGTATATTCCAATATTCATAAGTATAAACTGAAAATATTGGTTAAAAATCACAAGTCTATTTGTGAATTATGACTATTTTTTAGCAAATGTAATTTTGAATTTGTATATTTGCGGAAATATAAATTAGTATGGAGAGGTTAAAACAACTATCAATAAAAGCGGTAAATAGAACAAATTTCAACTTTAAAAGATACTTATATAGTACTATTAATTGGGATAGGCGAATGATAGGAATAACTGGTGCAAGAGGAACTGGAAAAACTATTATGATGCTGCAATATCTAAAGCAAATACAAGCAACAGAAAATGCTATGTATATTAGTTTAGACGATGTTTATTTTGCTGAAAATAAGTTAGTCTATTTTGCCGAAGATTTTGTTAAATACGGAGGTACATATTTATTAATTGATGAAGTTCATAAATACAGAAATTGGTCGCAAGAGCTAAAAAATATTTATGACAATTTACCAGAATTAAAAATAATTTTCACAAGTTCGTCGGCCCTTGAAATACATAAGGGGAGCCATGATTTAAGCCGTAGAGCAGTATTGCATAATTTGGCAGGCTTGTCGTTTCGCGAATTTTTGAAATTGAAATACAATATTGATTTACCAACATATACCCTTGAGCAAATTTTAAGCAATTCAGATAAAATTGTTACGGAAATATTAAAAAGATCGAGACCATTAGCGTTATTTAATGAATATTTAAAAGAAGGCTATTATCCTTTTTTCTTAGATGCTAATTCTGATTATTTAAAACAACTTATAAGTTCGATAAATTTAGTTTTAGAAAGCGATTTACCTGCAATTCATAATATAGATTTTTCATCAATAATTAAACTAAAAAGTTTATTAAGCATAATATCTCGTATAGTTCCATTTAAACCAAATATTGAAAAGTTAGCAAGACAAACTAATACTTCACGCGAAACACTTCTTAAATACTTATATTATTTAGACAAAGCACAAACAATAAAGTGGCTCGGCTCAAATACTAATGGTATTAATTACTTAAACAAACCAGACAAAATTTATCTTGCAAATACAAATATAGCTTATGCTTTATCGGAAAACAATACAAACATTGGAAATTTACGAGAAACCTTTTTCTTAAATCAGCTTTCACAAAACAATATAGTTACCTATCCTAAAAAAGGTGATTTTATGGTAAATGATAAATACCTTTTCGAAATTGGTGGAAAAGACAAGACAAACAAACAAATTGCTGGAATAAAAGATGCATATATTGCTGCCGATGATATAGAATATGGCTTTGCAAATAAAATTCCGCTTTGGCTTTTTGGCTTTTTGTATTAAAAAGAAGTAACTAAAGGTTTTATCCAACCTAAAACGAGGCTGTTCTATTTAGTGGGGTTACTTTACTTTTGTGCATATTTTTTGAGTATGTCTTATATTGTATATCCACATTGACTCTATATGTTGTAAAATAGCAAACGTTTTACCTTGATATAAAATAAGCCTGTATATCATTAATATACAGGCTTATAAAAAGTAAAATGTGATCCCGGCGGGAATCGAACCCACAGCCTCAGAACCGGAATCTGAGATTTTATCCATTAAACTACGGGACCCGTATCAGGCGCAAATTTAATGCTTTTTTGCCCTAGTTCCGTATCAAATTCATCTTTACTGCCGATTGATTTCCTTTGGCATCGCTCACCGATATTTTGAATACATGCTTTCCTCTGGGAAAGTGGTCGTCTATCTTATAATACATGCGCTTTCGCTTGGGGTCGTATGATAATAAAATCCATTTTCCATCTAAGGTGGCTTGATAGCTTTTTATTCCTGATAAATCGTCGGTAACTCTAAAATCAAGACTTCTTTGTCTGGTGATATTCTTACCATTATATACATTTTGGGGCTTTATCACGGGTGCAATGGTATCTACACCAATAAGATAGTCGCCGAAAGAACGGGTGCGTGTGCTAACAAACCCATTGTTGAATTTTCCACCTTCGTAATAAAAGCCACCTTTATCGGTTAGGCTTAAAACACAAGCTTTTGATTGAAGGGCAGGAGTGAGGCTGGAATCAGCTTTTATGGAAATATTGCAATACTTATGCAATGGTACTCCGCTATCGTAAATTTTATATAAATTGGAATAGTTTGTGTAATTATTCTTTGTTTTTGTGGCGTAAAAAGCAATATCATCATAAAGTGCTCCTTTAGGAATCTCAAAACTCATGCTATTATCTTTATATTTATAAATGTTATTATGATCCCACTCGAATAATGTACCTGCAATTTGTTTGTTCTTTACATCATCTTTTTTGCGTTTTACATAAAACTTCAATATGGTTTTCTGCCCGGCAAAATCAGAAGCAATAACCGTTATTTCGTGAGCCTTATCATCATTCAATTCAATCACTCCCTTATTTTTCACATTGGTAATATTAAGCAAGTGATTATTGGGCTGCACTAATGTTCTTTGATATTTTACCTTCGTTTCTTTATAGGTTTTATAATCGATATAGGAATTGATATAGCGTTGTTGTGAAAAGCTTAATTCCTTTACTTGAAAAGTAAAAAACAAATCGCTGTCAATAAAATACTCCAGTTTATACAAACCATTCTTATTTACGGCTCCATCTTGTTGGTCGATGCTTTGTACGCCAATATAAAAGCGTTTATTTACTTCAATGGTATCATTGGTGTTGAGTTTGGCTTTTCGACTTGTTTGCTTGAGTTTATACTCTTTCTTTGGTTGGTAATAGCTTGTAATATAACTATATATTGCCAATCTGCTAATTTGTGGATATTGATGGTCGGCAACTTTAATTCCCCAAAGAAAGGGGTTTATGGGATGGGCATTGCTTTCTTTTCGTATTTCAAAATGTAAATGTGGTCCTCCTGAACTTCCTGAATTTCCTGAAAAACCAATCAAATCACCTTTCTTTACTCTAATGCTTGTTTTGTCGGGAAAGTATTCAAGTGCAAAAGATTTCCGTTTATATTGCACCCATTTAATAATGGCTGCTATGCTGTCGTTAAAGCGTTGTAAATGGGCGTAAACAGATACATAGCCATTGGGGTGAGTGATATATATGGCATTGCCATAGCCAAAAGGTGAAACATTGATTCGCGAGACATAACCATCAGCTGCAGCGTAAACTTTTTTCCCAACAACGCCTTGTGTTTTTATATCGATGCCCGAATGAAAGTGGTTTCCTCGCAGCTCCCCAAAACTGCCTGATAAAACCAATGGAATATCTAATGGTGATCGAAAATAGTTTTGATCGTAGTTTTCTTGAGCAAAGCTGAGTTTACTCATCCCCAAAATAAATAAAAAAATAAAAAAATGTTTTGTCATGCTATTGCTAATTTGAACACAAAGATGAAGCAATTATTATTCCTCTTTTTGTAGGAATATAAATACTTATTAACGGCAATTCGTTAACCCGTATTATTCACCATAAATATATTTACTAGTATCGAATTGCCTGATATTTAAGCCTTAATTTTGTGTTGTTGAGATTTGTTTTATCCCAAATTTGGGGGATTATTTGAATTTTGAGCATACATCTATTTCGTTGCTAACTTTTTGTAATACACGTGTATAACTTAAAAAGTTAGACGTCTCATATCTGTATACTCAAAATTCATGAATAATACGGGTTAAAGGAAAAATGATTGTTGGAGATTAATCTTTAGAGCTGATTTTTATAATGACGCTTTATTCTTCTTAATTCTAAAGGTGTTTTAAGAAAATCGTTTAGACCTAATTTTGATTCTCCAATCTCGTGCCAATGCAATAAAGGAATTTCTATCAAGCTTTCGTTAAAATGCTTGCCCATACGATTACGTAGGCGAATAAAAAGTTCAATATCAAAAAACCATTTACTAACAAAGGGTTCTTTGAATAGGTCTTGTGCCATACTATTGGTAAAAAATTTGGCACCACATTGGGTGTCGTATATTTCAAGGCCGAATAGATAGCTAACATAAGTTGCAAAAACACGCCCAAAATAGTGCCGTTTCAGGCTACGGTGAATGTCCCAACCAAAAAGCTTTACTCTGGAGCCTGAAACAAATTGTATTTTGTGATTTGAGAAATAATCGATAAAGCGTGTAGCTTCTTCAAGCGGAGTCGCTAAATCACCATCCATAAAACCAAAGAAATCAAAATAACCAATGCTATGAGCTTTAAGCACTCCTTGCCGAACAGCTTCTGCTTTGCCAACGTTTTTGGCTAATGAAAGTACATCAATCTGAGCAGGAAAATGTTCTTTCATGGAAGTAAGCACCTCCAATGTTTGATCACTGCTACCATCGTCAACGAGCATCAATGAATAGTCTTTCTGATTTTGAATAAAACTGAGAAAACCTTCAGTTTGAATTCGGTTTTGCTCATTAAAAAAAGGAATTATTATACAGACTTTCGGCATAGTGCATAGGTTGATAAACCAGGAAGTTTAACTCCTAATTGTTTAATAAAATTGCTTGTTTTGAAATCCAAATATAAGATTTCTTTCAGTATGTTTGATTGTTTTTTACTCCCTTGCCACGAACTCAATCCTTGTGCTTTGGCTTTGCCGAAGAGTTTTTCTTTGCTTAACTCCAATACTCTTGGAGCGAGGAGGGATGTAAAAAAATTACCACTATCGATAATTTCAAAACCTGTATCTTTTAGTGTTTGTAGCAATGATTTTCGTGAGTAGCGGCGGTAGTGTTTAAGAAAAACATCATGCTCAGAAAATAATGATTGGTAGGCAGGTACAGTGATTAAAAACAAGCTGTCAGCACTTACATAATCTTTTTGCAATAAATCTTTTAAGAATGTTTTTTCATCTTTAATATGCTCAATTACATCCATTAATAAAACAAGATTGGCATGCTTAATTACGCCTTCCAAATCGGATATATTTTTATATAGTTCAATGCCATCATGTTGAAAGTCTTTAATTAGTTTATCGTCAAAGGCGGTGTCGATGGCATAATAGTTTAACGATGGCATTCGTTTTTGTAGTTCACTCACTACAAAGGTATCACCACAACCCACATCCAAAATATTTGCATTTTCAGTTATTGTAAAATGCTTTTGAATAAATGAATACATCACTTCGAAACGGGCTAGCTCCCAAGGATGTCGATTTTCCGTTGTATTATGTTGGTGTTCTACTATATCCATTTGTTTTTATTTAGTCATTTTGAAAACCGATAAAATATGATTTTCGTCGCGTTCTACCTTAAAAACTTCATTTGTATATTTATAATTTTCAGGATGATAACGATAATTGGTGATAAAGTAATCTGCCATCTCTGCTTTTTCCTTAATTATAATTATTGCTTGCTCTTCCTCCGAAAAGTATAAAAGGTTATTCTCTCCGGCTGCATTGGCAAAACAGATACTAATTCTCTTTGAGTTGTCGTGATTGAGTACATAGGCTATACCTTCTCTATAACTTAAACCCCAATAATCCATTTCGAATGATTCTCTACGATTTTCATCTTTTTTACTCACAAAATGGTTGAAATATACTTGCTCGTAAGGATGAAGATAAATGATTTTTTTTACGGTAAGTATGATAAAAACGCTAATAAGTGTATAAGTAAAAATCTTCCAAAAGCGTTTGTTTTCAAGCTTTTTCATCAAATGGTGGAAAGCATAGATACCAGCAAATAAAACCATTGGGTATAGAAAAAAGACTTGTCGCCAACCATCGTATAAGGTCGAATTTATGATTATGAGTAAAATACTAAAATCGATGGGGAAAGTAGCTACGACCAAAATAAACCATTGGTTATTGGTAAAAAATGCACCCTCTGGGTTTTTAATATAGTCACGAATAAGCCAAACGAATCCCAAAATGATGAATAGTAGAATAAAAGGAGGGGTGCTAATTCCAATCCATACGGGAATATAACTCCAGGGAATTTGAGTAGCAGGGATAAGAGCTCCTTGAAAAAGCACATCGTAACGGAATGGGAAATGGCTCATTCGTAGAAAGCTTTTTCCTAATAGAAATGGGTCGGTCCACAATGCAGGCCAGAATAAATAGATAAAAAGTATGCTCAAAATCGAATAAAGAGCCAAAGATTTAAGACTTTGTTTTCTATATTCGCTTGCCTTAAATAAGTTTGGAAGCATTACCAAAAGGCTGATAAATGGTAAAATAATACCGATAATTCGAATATCGATAAGAAAGGCAGTTACTAAAGCGTGAAGAAGAATCCGCTTTTTAGTTTGACTTTCGAAAACTAAGAAAAGAGTATAAAGTCCGATGATAAAGAAGCTTAAAAAAACAAGGTCTTTGCTATTGAAAAACGAATGGGCAAATATCCGAGGGTGAAGATATAGGATTAGGATTCCGAATATTGCAGTTTGGAATTTCTGAAATAGCTTGAATAATAATGCAAAAAAGAATGCAAGGCTTAGGATAAATAAAAGGTGATTTATTAAATGCCTAAAATGATATTCAGATGGCGTATTTTCAAGATTGAAAAATTTTGTAAGTGCATAAACGGGCATTTCGTAGGCTGCACCATAATATCGGTCGTGATATTGTTTTAATGAATCGGAAGTTCCCATTAAATAATCATAGTTAAACTTCCCAATTTCTTTTTGATTAGGCTCATCCCAAGCAATACCGTAATCGTCGTAAGAAATTGCAGTCACAATTAGGAAAATGAGAAATAATCCCATTAAAACTCCTTTTTGAACCATCGATAAATGTGCTTTTTCCATAGGCTGCTTTGAAGCCTCAAATGTAAAGAAAAAAGAAAGGCTATCCGTCATTTGACGAATAGCCTTTTCCTATCTACCAGTAGAAATTTATGTTATCCAATTTTAATCTTTCCAGGCTTTAAGATATGCCTTTTTTAAGGCCTTCATTTCTTTTTTATTTCCGAATCGTTTTTCTGCACTGCTTTTGGCATCTGCAGTTTTTTGCTTATCTGTTTCGGCTAATAATTCTGCCACTTTAATAATTTGTGATTCGTCAATATTTTGACCTGATTCCAGCGCGAGAACACAAAGTTTATAGCTTTCTTCTGCCTTTTTATGCTCTAAGAAATAGTTGATACCTAATTGGTTAAAGGATTTCGTATTATAATTAAAGAGTATATCAATTAATGCACTTACTTTTTTTGAATGCAGTTCTTTGCTGTTGTCTAAACGTAGGCTTTCGGCTTTCTCCAATAATGAAAAGGCATTTTTTGCATCAATGTTTTTTAAACTATCAGCATGAAAGATATAGCCGCTATAAGCAATGTCTGTTTTATATTTTATGAGTAGGTTTTGTGCATTCTGAGTGTTTAAGTCACAATGGGTATTTTTATGTTCCAAATGAACGGCTTGCTTCCAAAAAATAGCTGCATGATAATAATCTTCGAAACGTAAATTTGTGTTTGCTTTCTGTATCAATGCGTTATATTCTTCGTTTAGCTTGCTGCATTCGCTTTTATTCAACTCTTTTTTGAGCGTTTTAATGGCATTTGTAATTTCTGCATCAGACATAAAATAATAATTCTGGCTCATCAACATTGCTGAATCCAAAAGCTGTTGTGCTTCATCATAATGCTTTCCCCAAGCTTTCAGTTTTCCTTTTTTAAGAATGGATATAACTACGGGTTTTGCAGCCTGCTGCAGGTAGGAATTTAAATTAGTGTCGTCTTTTAGATGATATTCTTCTTCAAGCTTTTTCGCATCTCGAAACTCATTTAGTGCATATTGATATTTTTCAGACTTTAAGTCTGCCAGACCATTTTTAATACTTTCTCTGTACATGATTAATCGTACTCTTCCTTCGATGGTATCGGTACCTATGCTTGTGGGGATATAATCGGAATGGATTTGCTGATAAGTCATGGCCAGAGATAAAAACTCCTTACTTTTCTCAGTTTGATGGTGTTTTGCATAATAACTGCATTGATGAATCAAGTCATCATATTCTGATTTTATTATTTGAGCTTCATTTTTGTTAATTAATGATTTACAGGCAATATCAGGATTCTCATTACAAAGCTTTTCTGCCTGAGAAAGTAAATCTTTGGCTTGCGTATGATTTCCATTATTCTTTGCTACCTCCGACTCATCGAGCAAACCACGTATTAGACTATATATTATTTGCTTGGCTTTCGCATTGTTTTTCTTTAGCTTATTTTGATTCTGCAAACGATAATCACGCGCCATTTTCATATAATCCTGACACATATCAAACCGGCCTTTGTCAAGTGAGGCTTGGGCAATGCTTAAATAGGATGCGTATAGTCCATTGGTAGCTTGTGATATGTATTGCTCCAATCGGGCATCGCATTGAATGTATTTAGTGCTATCGCAAAAGGTTTTGGCATGATTTAATAAACCAATACTTTGATTGAAGCGCTCTTCTGAATTTAGTTTTTTGCATTCGTTCATTAAAGCATTATAAACAGTTTTTGAAAGAGTCAATGTGTTGGCTTTTGTTTCAATATCTGGTTTTAAATCATTGAGCAGATGCTGTATTTTTTTAAGACTCTCAACAAACTTTTCGTGTTTATAATCAATAAGTGCTAGTTGGTATAATGATGGTGAAAAGTAAGGGTTTATACTATAAGATTTTTTTAGTAATTCAATGGCTTTGCTTTCATTTCCGTCTTGTAATTCTTGCATTGCCTGCTGATAATGAATTTGGTCGAGATTCCCCATTTTATTATCCATTTCATCTCGTTTTTGTTTTACCAAAACCAGAATTTCATCATATAGTTTAAGCAATCGAATGGGGTCGTATGACCCTAAATTAAGACTTTCTTTATAATCATCAATATGTATTTTGGCTAAATCTTTTTCAATGTATTTTAGGTCAACATTTCGCAAAGCAACCAGTCCGGCTTCATCATAGTGGAGCGCAAGAATTCGTTTCTTTATTTCCTTCAGTTTCAAAGCATCGTCATAATAATTGTCGATGTTCAAAACCGCTTGTTGAAATTCTTCTTTTTGAGCATTCGTATAGATGTACTTTGCTCCATTTGGCTTTAGATTGATTCGGAATGTGATAACGCCTTTTAATCCCGGAATAGAACAACTGCTTGCACCTTCTTTTTTGAAGGGAATGCGGATTTTTTGATAGTGTTTTTTGTTTGAGCTTAAATCATGTATAATAAACGATTGCTCAATTTCACTTGGCGCAATCAGATGACTGAAATCAAAATTTTTATACTTAAAATATCCTCCATGATTTATTTCTTGAATCTTCAAATTCAAAGTGTACTTACTCCCTTTTTTTTCAACCTGTGTATGAAATTGGTATTGGTAGTTTATCTTAACATACATTCGGATTTTAGGAAGGGCTTTGGCTATTTCATCAATAAAATAATTGGGTAAGCTCGTTGTTGGGTATTCGGGATGAAATTTTATTTCTATATTCTCAGTATAATTTTTCTTGAATATTACCTGACTTTGAGCATAATATGTCTGAAATACAATACTTAATAAAAATAAAATTTGAAATATCCGTTTCATTATTTCTCTTTGGTTTGAATTCAAATATACAGCTTACTTTTGTTGAATAGAGTGTATAAACGATAGCTTTTCAAATGTATTTTGTTTATAAATCGGGGATGGTATTAAATATTGGAGCTTCATATTTATATTTCTAATATTCTAAATTGTTTGCTTGTTATAATTGAAGGGTAGTAAACTTTGTGAATCTTTGTGTCTTAGTGTCTTGGTGGCAAGATGCTGAACAATAGCCACAAAGGCACGAAGGCCCTAAGAAACACTAAGTTTGAGTCTTATGTAAAAAATCTTGTTTGCCTTATTTCTAATAGTTGGCTGCATTTTCTAATTTGTTGATATTTAAAACCCTCTAAAAGTTGACAGTAAGCCGTTATCTGAAGATTATCAGATAGTTAAGTTTTGAGAAAGATAACTTTTGGAAAGTTTACCGAAGTATTGTTATCTCAATATTTTTGAGAAAACTGTGGAAGTTCAGTTAAATATTTGTGAATTAGAGTTAATATATTGATAAAATATGTAACTTAGTGGTTCAAAAATCAATAGCATGGGAGATACACGAAAATGCCTTGAATGTGGTTCGGAGATTTATGGACGAGTGGATAAAAAGTTCTGCTCCGACCAATGTCGAAATACCTATAATAATCGGATTCATGCCGACTCAAATGCATATATACGGAAAGTCAATTACTTACTGCGTAAAAACCGAAGAATCCTTGAAGAATTACTAGAGCATACTGAAAAAGATGCCCGCCGGGTGCATAAAAGTAAACTGACAGATAAAGGCTTTAGCTTTGATTATTACACCAATATTTATAAAACCAAATCCAATAAGTACTACTATTTTTCCTACGAATATGGTTTTACGAAGTTAGATGATGATTATTTCACGGTAGTCAAGCGAGAAGATTATTTGAAGTAACCCCTTTGTCTAATACTTTCCAACTCGTAACGCATAACTCCCTAACTCGTAACTTGTAACTCCCCAACTCATTACTCATAACTCGTAACTTGTAACTTGTAACTCGTAACTTGTAACTCGTAACTCGAAACTCGTAACTCAAAAAAAACACTGTTAATAACCTTCTGAATAAGTTTCTAAAACCTGATTTTGAGATAGGCACTGCTAATTGTATTTTTATACCTGTTAATTAATCGTTTACTGATGTCAAAGCAGATTCGAAATACTCGAGGGAAATTCAAAACGCTGAGTCTTAAGCTCTCAGCTAAGGAATATATTTTTTTACAGAAATGTGTTTTGATAGAGCAAACTACGATTAATAAATTTATAAAAAAGTATATGCGAGTTGGGATGGAAGAGTTGAAGCCCAGAGTGAAAGAATGGGAAGCGCAAGTGCAGCCCGATAATCAACTGCTACTTTTCGATTTTGATGCCAAACCAGAGCAAACAAATATGCTTGATACCTATGAAGAATTCTACGATGGTGAAACAGAAGAAAAATAGCAATGTCTCGGAAACTACATATTGATACTTTGGATAAGCGCATTCTTACTTTATTGATGAAGGATGTACGTATGCCCTTTGTGGAAGTAGCTCGACAGTGCAATGTTACGGGGTCGGCTATTCATCAGCGGGTGCAAAAGCTCATCGAGAATGGGGTGATTGATAAAAGAACCTATCGGCTAAATCCTAAAGCTATGGGTTATTTTACTTTAGCCTATGTGGGAATGCAAATTAATCTGGTAAAGCAACGCACTCATGAGGAGGTTTTCAATCATATTAAAAGTATTCCTGAAGTGGTAGAATGTCATAATATTACTGGAAAATATTCTTTTCTATTGAAAATATATGCCCATAGCAATGAGCATTTAAAGGAGCTTTTGGTTGAGCAATTACAATCGGTAGTGGAGGTGGTAGCTACCGAAACTTTTATTTCGTTAGAAGAGGGCTTTTCTCGCAACCTACCAGTGGATTAGTAAGTCCGTTCTTTAATTATATCCCCTTTTTTGTAGATAGTCATCTTTATTTTTTTACCGCTTTTATCGTATTCAAACCATTTCCCTTCCCTTAAATCATTTTTATAAGTCCCAATTGTTTTCAAGCGAGCATTATCATAAAACTCTTTATAAGTACCTTCGAGTTTTCCATTTACATAGTTTTGCATCGTCCAAACTACGCCATTGTCGTAAACTGTTTTATACGAACCGTCTAATACACCATTTTTATAGTGAAGTATAGCTATTGCGATGCCTTTTTCATTATAAAAAGTTGATACACTATCTTTCTTGCCCTCATTATAATAGCTTTTTTCTTTAATCAAACTATCTGAATAATAAATAATATAATCACCATGGAGTTTGTTTTCTTTATAATAACGCTTAAAAACCAAAGTGCCATCTTTATCATAATAGGCGTTCAGTCCATTGAGCATATTATTTTTCATGTGGCGTTCGTTGCGTAAAAGCCCATTTTCGTCAAGTACGATGGTGATGCCATCTTTTTTGCCATGTACATACTCCTCAAGTGCCAGAGGTTTATTATTCATTCCATAAAACGTCCACACTCCTTCGCGTAAATTGTTTACATATCGCCCTTTATAAAAACTGATGCCTTTGCGTTCTACCCATCTGCCTTGTTTCATCCCATTGGAGTCGATACGATTTAGGGTGTCCCCATTTTCTATGACAAGCTTTTGAGAAAAAGCGATCTGTGTGATTGCAAAAAGAGAAAGAAGAATTAAAAAAGATTTTTTCATGGCAAAATGGATTGTAAATCGCTATATAATTGATTATTCGAATGAAGCGAAATTAAACAATATGCCCAAATAAATCAAATGGAGCTGCTTCATCAATTTTCACTTGATAGAAATCTCCAATTGTTAGCTTGTCGTTTGTTTCAATGATTACTTCATTATCCACTTCCGGTGAGTCGTATTCGCTACGACCATAGTAGGTTCCATCCTCGTAACGATCGATAAGTACCTTAAATGTTTTGCCTATTTTCTCTTGATTGCGCTCCATGGAAATATCTTCTTGCAAAGCAAGTAGTTTATTAAGCCTGTCAATTTTTACTTCTTCAGGAATATCATCTTCCAAAACAAAAGCGGGAGTGTTTTCTTCGGGAGAATAGGTAAATGCACCCATTCGGTCAAACTTTGACTCGCGCACGAAATCCAAAAGCTCTTGAAACTCTTCTTCTGTTTCACCAGGATAACCCACAATCATTGTAGTACGGATGGTCATGTCGGGAATTTCGGAACGAAACTTCTTTATAAGTTTTCGACTTACTTCGCCTTTATGACCTCGTTTCATTGATGTTAAAACTCGGTCAGAGATATGTTGCAAAGGAATGTCGATATAATTACAAATATTTTCACGCTCTTTCATCAATTCCAATACATCATCAGGGAACTGAGTAGGGTAGGTGTAATGCAAACGAATCCATTCTACACCTTCTATTTTCGACAATTGATCAATCAATTCGCCGAGCTTTTTCTTTCCGTAGATATCAACACCATAATAAGTTAAGTCTTGAGCAATAAGAATAAGTTCTTTTACTCCTTTGGCAACCAGCTTTTTTGCTTCAATAATAAGGTCTTCTATTTTTATGGAAACATTTTTACCCCGTATAAGTGGAATGGCGCAGAAAGAACAACTTCGGTCGCAGCCCTCAGAAACTTTTAGGTAGGCATAGTGTTTGGGTGTGGTAATCAAACGCTCTCCTATCAATTCTTTTTTATAATTTACTCCAATCTCCTCAATAATTTCTTTCATGTCGTGTACGCCAAAAACAGCATCCACTTCGTCAAATTCTTTTTTTAGCTCATCATGATAACGCTCCGACAAACAGCCCATCACATATACCTTCTCAATAAGGCCAGCTTTCTTTGCATCGATAAAGTTTATAATGGTGTCAATGGATTCTTCCTTAGCATCTTGAATAAAACCGCAAGTATTAATGATTACAACATCTGATTCTTCGCCCGATTCGTGACTTACTTCCACATTATTCTCGCGCAATTGTCCCATCAGCATTTCTGAATCTACAAGATTCTTTGAACAGCCGAGGGTTACCACATTTACTCTTTTGTTTTTATTAGGTTTCATAGTTTTCGGTTTATTTACGGTTTCTATAAGTATAGATAGAAAAAATCCATCGAATCCGAAAACTCAATGGATGAAATTTTGATGGTAATATAGTGTTTATAATTTTGAGAAAAGCGAATCCACAAACTCGAATCGATTGAATAATTGTAAATCGTCGATACCTTCGCCCACTCCTATATATTTTACAGGAACTTTAAATTCATCGGCAATTCCAATAACAACGCCACCTTTGGCCGTGCCATCGAGTTTGGTTAGTGCCAAAGCATTCACTTCGGTTGCGGCGGTAAATTGTCGAGCCTGTTCCACTGCGTTTTGACCTGTTGAAGCATCAAGAACTAATAAGATTTCGTGAGGTGCATCAGGAATAATCTTTTGCATCACTCTTTTAATTTTGGTAAGCTCATTCATTAAGTTCACTTTATTATGCAAACGACCTGCTGTGTCGATAAGTACCACATCGGCATCCTGAGCCACTGCTGATTTTAATGTGTCGAAAGCTACCGAGGCAGGATCAGCATCCATACCTTGATTTACACAAGGAACTCCAACACGTTCGCTCCAGATAATTAGTTGATCAACCGCCGCAGCACGAAAGGTGTCAGCAGCTCCCAAGATTACTTTTTTACCTGCTTTCTTGAATTGATGCGCTAATTTACCAATCGTTGTTGTTTTTCCAACGCCATTCACACCTACTACCATAATTACATAGGGTTGTTCGCGCTTTTCAAAATCAAATGAGATTAAATCTTCATTGGTGTTTTTATTCATTAAGTTCGAAACTTCCTCGCGCAATATCCGATTCAATTCCGATGTGCCTAAATATTTATCTCGTGCAACACGTGCTTCAATATTCTCAATGATTTTTAATGTGGTGTTTACACCTACATCGGCTGTAACAAGAATTTCTTCCAAATCATCAAGAACCTCCTCATCAACAACCGATTTTCCTGCAACCGCTTTTGATATTTGACCAAATATACCCTGTTTGGTTTTCTCTAATCCTTGATCGAGTTTCTCTTTTTTATCTTTGCCGAATATATTAAATAATGCCATGATAACTAATTTGTGTGAAAATAGTGAAAATATTGTAAATCACTACGGTATATACTAAAAAAGCTTTCTTCAAAAATATGAAAAAAGCTTAAATATTGTCTGCAAGAGATCTGCTATTTTTTAGCGAGAAGCTCTTTTACTTTTTCGTTAGGTACAATTTCTTCTTTGAAAGAGTACGCACCTGTTTTAGGTGACTTAATTGAGCGAATAACTTTCGCATAACTCTTACCAGCGGTTTGTAACGAAGCAACTACTTTCTTTGCCATATCTTATCTCTCCTATTATTTAATTTCTCTATGAATAGTCATTCTCTTTAAGATTGGGTTGTATTTTTTCAACTCTAATCTGTCTGGAGTATTCTTCTTATTCTTTGTTGTGATGTAACGTGATGTGCCTGGCATACCACTCTCTTTGTGCTCTGTGCACTCTAAAATCACTTGTATTCTTGCGTCTTTACTTTTCTTAGCCATCTCTAAAATGCTTTAATTTTAAGGACTGCAAAAATAGAAAGTTTTTTAATATAAAACACTATTTATTTGAAAAATATTTTTTAATCTGAAAATTTGGGTCAAATTCTCTTTTTTAGTGTGCTAATATGCTGAGTTTAATTGCTGGGAGTCTAATGTATTGCCATATAACATTGAGGGATGTAGGATGTTAATACGTTTAGTAAATGATTCAAAATAAGGGATTGGTTAAATATTGATTTAAGTAAAGCCTCCTGCTTATTAAGGAATGTTACTAATCAGTGTGATGAAATACAATGGTGATAAAGGTTTACAATGACTTTTTTATAAGCTTTGTGTCACTTTGTGCTTCTTTGCGTAACTCTGTGCAATAATAATTTGCTATGAAAATGGGGCTATACCACAAAGATTCACAAAGAAGGTACAAAGGTTCGCAAAGATAAAATATAAATAGTCAATGGTTTAACGCTGACTTAACACTGATTAGTTACAAAGCAATTAGTAAATACTTATGTTCCTCAGCTTATAGAACCAATATGTTAAACGCCAAAAAATAAATTTGGATATTAAGATTCAATGTAGTAACTTTGTAATTACATTTATTAAATTTATACTAATGGAACTATCAATAATTAAAATTGGAAACTCCAAAGGGCTTAGGCTTTCTAAAACCTTGATTGAGAAATATAATATTAAGGATAAAGTTGAGCTTATTCTTGAAAAAGGATATTTAATTATTAAACCGATTTCAAGCCCAAGGAAAGGTTGGGAAACTGCATTCAAAGAAATGAGTGAAAATGGGGATGATCAACTTTTAATCGATGATGTTTTTGAAAATGAAAATTTGGAAGAATGGAGTTAGAACAATATCAAACAGTCCTTGTAAATCTTGATCCAACCATTGGGAGTGAAATAAAAAAGACACGACTTTGTGTAATTATTTCTCCTGATGAAATGAATAAATATCTTAGAACCATTATCATTGCTCCAATGGCAACATCTTCGAAAAGATATCCAACCAGAATAGAAGTAAAACATGATGGAAAAATCGGTTGGATTGTTGTTGACCAAATCAGGATAATTGATAAACAACGAATAATTAAAATTTTGGGGAGCTTATCAAAACCTGAAGTTAAGGAGTTAAAATCCGTTATAAAAGAAACATTTGTTGATTAAATAAGCGAAAAACAATGGAGACAATAGCTGGATATTGCAAATAGGTCTTTGTTGTTGGGTGTATTTTTATATTTCCAATCTAAAAAACTCAACTAATAAATTCAACGTTGTTATTCCGTATGATGAAACGTAGTAATGATAAAGATTTAAGTCTCCTTTTTATTATCTTTGAGTCACTTTGTGCTTCTTAGCGTAACTCTGTGTAATAATTATTTGCAATTAAAATGAGGCTATAACACAAAGGGGCACGAAGAAGGCGCAAAGATTCACAAAGAAAATATTGATATTTCGCGATTTAATACTGATATGACACTATGTTTATGAAAAGTAAAATTTCTTGAAGAAACTGATTAGATGCAATTCAACTAATAAACGTTACTCTTGCAATCCATAGATTAAAAAAAGACAACCCCAAAGAAAAACCGCTAATGCCGATATTAAAAAATATCCGCGCATTAGCGGCCGTCTTAAAGAATCTCTAAACGATTAAATTTCGTCAGTTTCTACCACCTTAGCTAAAATATCAGCATAAGGAATCAGTAGATACTTCCGTCCTTCAAATTCAGTTTCATTGCCTGAAAAAGCTTTGTATAGAACAACGTCGCCTACGGCAATTTCAGCATTTTCAATATTGCTCAATGCTACCACTTTTGCGGTATTGTCTTTTTCTTTTGCACTGTCGGGAATAATAATTCCACTGGCAGTTTTATTTACTTTTTCCTCTTCAGTAATGTCTAATAATACATTCTGGTTTACCGGTTGTAACTCTTTCATGATTCTATGTTTTTTTATTGTTTAAAAATTCTGTTTTATCCTTGAATTCCCAAAAGGGTATTAATTCTGTTTTTATCAAATCCAATAATCATTTCGCCATCAATATCGGTTTGAGGTACTCCTTGTTGTCCGCTGCGTTGAACCATAGCTTGAGCAGCAGCCTGATCTTGTGAAACGTCAATATCCGTAAAACGAATACGATGTTTGCGAAGATGCGTTTTTAAAGTGTTGCACCACGAGCAGGTTGGGGTAGAGTACACTGTTACCCGTTTTTGAGGCTTTTCATCATTGCTAATTTCGGCGCTATATAAACTATCTTCAATCAGATTTTTATAATAGTCAGCCGACTGACAACCTTTTACAACATTCTTATATTGAGCATCTTCAAAATAGATTAATGTAGGAGCACTTGTGATATTGTATTCTTTATGTACATCTTTGGTCTCAACCACATTCACAGCGCTGATACATAAATCGTCCATTGAAGAAATAGCTTCGCTCAAATGCTCGTATGCGCAATCGCTTTGTGCACTTCCTTTCTTATAAATTAAACAGAATGCTCTTTTCTGATCTTTAATCATCTCGAGCAACTCCTGATGTGAATAAATGTTTTTCAATTCCATTTTTCTGTTATTTATTTTGATTCGCACCTACTCATTAAAAAGTATGCCATTGTATAACATTTCTGTTTGATATGTCATTTATTGATTGGAAAATGGAGAAGTGACAATTTCATTGACAGCTTGTCAGTTTTGTTTGATTTCAATTTTGAAACCTGTGCCATGATAATTTGTAATGGATATACTGGGATCTGCTTTTAATATTTTACGAAGTTTGGTAATATATACATCCATCGAGCGACTGTTCTGGTGGTCGTTATTTCCCCATACACTCAGTAAAGCGTCATCTCTTTTGAGGATTTTATTCTTATTGGCTATGAGCAACTTCAATAGCTCGTTTTCCTTTTTTGTTAGGCGTTGCTCTTTATCTCCGTCGATGATGCACATATTTACGGTGTCGTATTTAAATTTACCCAATGATACGGTTTTGGGTAGTCGATTCTTCTTCTTGCTTTTTGTATTGTAACCACTTCTCCGAAGTAAAGCCAAAATTCGGAGTTTAAGTTCTTCGGTGCTAAAAGGCTTAGTAAGATAATCGTCGCCGCCTTTCATAAAACCTTTTATTCGGTCTTCTTCTTGCGATTTTGCCGAAAGAAAAATAATTGGAATCTGCTGGTTTTTACTACGGATTAGTTCCGCAACCGTATAACCATCCATTTTGGGAAGCATAATATCCAATAAACATAAGTCAAAATCATGTTTCATAAATGCTTTTATGGCAGCTTCACCATCTTGGCAAATATGTATGTTAAAACCTTCCATTTCGAGAAATTCAGATACTAAAAAACCAAGGTTTTCATCATCTTCAACATACAGAATATCAATACTATTTTCACTCATGCTAAACTGTTTTTTTTTGCTTTTGTAAAATTAGTATATTTTTAACAAATGGGAAAATAAATTATTTTATAAAATGATATTTCAATACTTGCGTAAACTTTCCAAAAGTGCTCTTTGCCAAGATTTAATTGTCTGATAATCATTGCTAATTGTTTATGGTTAACTCTTGTAAATAATATAAATATCAATAAGTTACAAATATAACAAACGGTTAAATGAATTATATGACAGAAACTATAAGTTTGCTCGGCTAAGTTCTAATTCTTACCACTTTTTCAATGGTTTTTTGCCCCAACCCTAAAGGTAGAAACCATTGAAAAAACAAGATTTATTTTTTTTACTTTTTGGTTCCCTTTAGGGTAAGGGTAAAACAAAAAGTAAAAAATGCTGTGACAATTAGAATTTAGCCGTTTGCTCTTATACAAAAGGAAAGTATAATTCGAACCGACTGCCTTTTTTCTCCGCGCTATAGAGTTTAATGCTTCCCCCATGCGCTTCTACTACGCGACGTACATAATACAATCCCAAACCAAATCCTTGTGTGTTTTGAATATCTCCACTTTCGACTCTGAAAAAGCGGTCAAACACTTTGTCGTGGTACTTCTTCGGAATGCCAATTCCATGATCACTAATACTGATTAGTATCCCTTCCGAATAATCAATGGTTTCAATGGTTATTTGGGGTGTGCTATCACTATATTTTATGGCATTTTCCATTAGGTTGGAAAGGATATTACTGAAATGCGTTGGGTCGAGTTGGTGTATGTAATGCTCTGCTTTAAGATTGAGCGTGATACTACCTTTCTTTTGTGATACAATCATTTGCATGGCATCGGCACTTTGCTGAATGAACTTATGTATATCTACTTCTTTTAGTTTGATGCGCATGGTTCCGTTTTCGAATAGGGCAATTTGCATTACACGGTCAACAAGTTTTTTGAGTCGCTGATTTTCTTCATGAATGATGGTGGTATAGCGTTTTGATTTTTTGCGGTCGTCCAAAACTCGATCTTTCATCAGCATTTCGCTGGCAACGGAGATGGTTGCAATGGGCGTTTTCAGTTCGTGAGTCATATTACTGATAAAGTCGCTTTTTACTCGATCTACTTTCTTTTGTTTTCGTAAAAATGATAGATTTAGAAATAATGCAATGATTCCAATGATAATTAGCAGACTTGAGAGTATCAACCATCCCAGTATTTTTCCTAAGAAATAGGATTTTTTATTCAAGATGTAGAGGTGGAGAATCCTTTGCTTTTCACTAGAGCATGAGATAGGCTCTGTGAAATGAAAATATTCTTGTTTGTTTATTTGAAGTTTTGGCTCATCCGTATTGTTTGTTATTCTAAATTGATAGCATGGCGACTCGTTTCTTTCAATGAGTTTCGATTTCAGTATTGAGTCCATTAAATTGTATTCTGTAAAATCATCGCTAATTTTTTTAGAGTAGAGCTCACAGTAGTTTTTTGAAACATCATCCAGTACATTGTTTATGTGGTCTTTAAAATGCGCTTGCCTTTCAGTGTAAGAATCAGCAATCCATATAGCCTGCATTAATAGAATACCTATTAAGGTGATAATTGAAAAAAATGATAGTCTTTTATAATTGCTTTTCATCAATTTTGGCCTCTGTTTGTGATACTGCAAAGCTAATTAAAAGAATTATACGACTTTTTAAAGTAAAAAAATGTCGAATAATTACGAGTGTTTTACCTGTTTTCTTAGGTTTTTATATGAAAAAGAGAAATGTGATAAATATCATATTAGTAAAATGGTAATGCAACTCCTAAATAATAATATAATTTTTGCGTTTATATAATTCTGTGAAATTGAATTATATATAAAACATGTAAAAATGATATATATTAGTGTTTTATTTTGTGATAATGTGGATAAAATACTCTTGTTAACAAGATTCTAAAATTATTTAGAAAAAGATTTGCTTTGTAATGAAAAAGTATATTATTTTTGTCTCAGGATTTAGTTAAACAAACCTACTCCGATTGACGCGGCTGGGGAGCCGCTTCCAACCTTAATAATCGGTATTTTTCATTTTTTTTCCTCCCTTATTTATTAAGGGAGGTTTTTTGTTTTAAAAGGGTAGCATTCTTGATTAACAACTGTATTTATAAAAAAGCTAAAATAGAATTAAGGATTACGAAGAATAGTATTAATTTAGACCACTTTTCAAAATGTAATAGTTAAAGTGATTATGTTTTTTTAAGTGTTGAGAATTAGGGTGTAAGACTAAGGTTTTTCGAGGCCAAAATGATGAATATATATGAGTGAAGAGCAGAATAGTAAATTTCGGATGATTGCAAAAACCTATGAAGGTTTAGAAGAAGTGTTGATAAAAGAATTAGAGGACTTGGGCGCTTCTGATATAAAGGCTTTGCGACGAGCAGTTGAGTTTTATGGTGATCTTAAGATGATGTATAAAGCAAATTACTGGTTACGAACAGCCGTTAGTGTTTTAAAGCCCATTGCAGCATTTGAAGTTGAAAATGAGAAAGATTTATATGATAAGATTTATGCCATAAAATGGTATAATCATTTTGATTTAGGAAAGACCTTTGCAGTTCAAGCTACCGTAAATAATCATGAAACATTAACGCATTCACAGTATGCAGCATTAAAAGTTAAGGATGCCATTGCCGATCAGTTTCGTTATAATTTTAATCAACGACCTGATGTGGATCCTAAAAATGCCAATATCAATATCAATGTTTACATTTCCGGAAAACAATGTGAAGTTGCCTTAAATAGCTCGGGAATGCCTTTATTCAAAAGGGGGTATAAAGTAGAAATGCATCGGGCTCCATTGAATGAAGTATTAGCTGCGGGTATGATACTACTTGCGGGTTGGGATAAAAACAGTAATTTCATTGACCCCATGTGTGGATCGGGAACCCTGCTTATTGAGGCTGCATTGATGGCCTATAATTTTCCTCCTCAGTTTATGCGTCGTAATTTTAACTTTCAATATTGGGCTGATTTCGATCCTACCATTTGGCGTGAGATAAAAGCTGAGGATTTGAAACTACAACGTGATTTTGAGTACCGCATTATTGGTGGAGACATTTCCTCGAAGAATTTGGAAATTGCACGTCATCTTATCACTCATATGAAGTTTCATAAAGATATTGATTTGGTGCAAGCGGATATACGCGACCATAAAGCCCCAGACGATGGAAATAAAGGCTGGATTGTAACAAATCCTCCTTATGGAGAGCGTTTGCATAGTAAAGATTTACTGGGTTTATACGAAAAAATTGGAACCGCATTCAAGCATAATTTCCCTGGATATACAGCCGCATTAATAAGCTCTGATGTAGAAGCAATGAAAATGATTGGTTTGAAACCCATCAAGAAAAGGGAGTTGTATAATGGCGGTTTACTTTGTAAGTTTAATACCTATGACCTTTACGAAGGAAGTAAAAAAGAGAAAAAACAAACGCAAGAATCTAGTGTAGAAGATGATAAGTCGTTAGCTGTTGAAATTGATGAGTCACAAGACGTTAATATAACAAATCTGTTTAATGATGGTTCGGAAATGAAAGACTACGACCCTTTGGCTCATGCAAAAGAATTGGAAGAAAAAGCTGCTCGTTGGGAGAAGGAAAAACAGGAGCGAAAAGAGCGTTGGGAAAAAAATAAGAATCAAGAGCGGGAACGCAAAAGAGATGATAAGCGAGCCAAACGAGAAGATAGAGGTGCCTATGAAAGTAGGGAAGAGCGAGGTGAATGGAAATCGAGAGATGAAGATTCGGGAAGAGGTGCGTATAAAAAGCGCGACCAAAGGTCGTCGGAGCGAGGAGGAAAAAGAGAGTTTAAGCGAGAGTTAGGAAAGGATCATTATAATACAAGAGGAAAGGGAGAGCGTCCATCACGTGGTCGTCAGAGTGGAGAAAACGAACAAAGCGATTGGAAACAAAAGCGTTATGAGCGTTTAAAGAAGCAAAGAGAGGAGTCGGAGGCAAAACCAAGAAGTAATAAAGGATATGGTGAGACTAAGGGAGATGATTGGAAATCAAAACGTTTTGATCGTTTTAAGAAGCGTAAGGATGATGAAGATATAAAAAAAGGAAGTGGTGATTGGAAAAGCAAGCGGAGAGATGATTTCAAAAAAGAGCATGGAAAAGATGGCTCTAGAGGTTCCAAACCAGGAGAAGGTCGGCGTTCATCATTTAAGCGAGGAAGAATAGAAGATGGAGAAAAAGATTGGGGAAAGAAAAGCTCTAGAGGGGCAAGTTCACGCAGAGATCGTTTTAAGAAAAAAGGTGATGATAAGGATGTAGATACTAATCCAAATCGTAGTGGCCGAAAAGGTAGATAAAGAATAAAATAATCTAAAAGCAATATATTTAAAGAAATGGTTAAGAATAAGATTAAAAAGATTGCAGTGCTTACCTCAGGAGGAGATGCTCCGGGTATGAATGCCGCAATTCGTGCTGTAGT
>QNXT01000273.1 GCA_003973505.1 Bacteroidota bacterium | reverse complement strand
GGTAAAAGCGGTATGCGTGTCGTAAATCACATCACCAGAGGGGTGTCCATTTCCATTAGCCGCATTGAGTGATGCATAGAAAGTAACGTCTCCAGTGCCTGCTGCAGGAGCTGTCCAGTCGAAACTCCAACTTTTACTATTGTTTGAAGGACTCACGCCATTTGCTGTATGTGTAACGGCGTGATTGGCGTTGGTAAGTTGTGTTTCAGAGCTGTTTGAAATTACAAAAGTTCCCACCTTGGCATTTGAAGCATCTTCTGCTGTCAGTTCGAAACCAAATTTGGCTACGCCACTATGAGTTCCTGTTAATGTTATGGTATAGGTGCTCCCTGGTGTGTAGCCTGAACTGGGAATATTAGTTGTAATCCAGTTGCTTGCAGTTTGAGTGGTTCCTGCGTGGCAAGCTGTACAATTTGCACCATCACCAGGTGAACCTGATTTTTTACCAGGTGAATGACTTAGGTTTGCAATTCCTGATATAAGAACAATTGCCATGGAAATGGCTGCAGTGTAAAGTAAAAATCGATTTTTCATAAATGATGTTTAAATGAGTTTATAAAACAAAAGTAATTGATTTTCAGTTTAGTTTGTGGTGCTTTGATATATATCATAATAAACTGGCAGAAACGGAATTTTGCATGAGATTTAAAAATAGGTGAAAAATATTGTCTGCTTTTCAAAAAAGTGTATCTTTGCACTTCCGATTTTGAAACGGAATGCCCAGGTGGCGGAATTGGTAGACGCGTTGGTCTCAAACACCAATGAGGTAACACTCGTGCCGGTTCGACCCCGGCCCTGGGTACAAAAAACCTGACTTGTGAGAGTTGGGTTTTTTTAATTTTGGGTAAGAAGTTTTTTAAGGTATTTGAAAAACCTACTAAAAACGTATATCATTTATTGTATATTTGAACGAACAAAAAAACAGAAAGCCATGAAAAAAGTTTTAATTCTTGTAGTGGGGATCGCTATGTTTTTCGCATCATGTGGAAATAATGAAGCTCCCAAAAAAGTAAGTGCTCCTAAAATTGATAATCAAGAAGTATTTGATTTAGCAATTAAGAATTTTAAAGTGTTGCCAAATGAGGCACCAAATGAAGCAAATCCTTTAACAGAGGAAAAAATTGCTTTAGGTAGGAAATTGTATATGGATAAGCGATTGTCGAAAGATAATACGCAAAGCTGTAATACTTGCCATAGTTTAGATACTTATGGAGTGGATAATCAACCAACTTCAACAGGAAATAATGGTGGAAAAGGAACAAGAAATTCACCTACTACCTTTAATGCAGCACTTCATGTTGCTCAATTTTGGGATGGTCGTAACGCTGATGTGGAGGAGCAGGCTGGGGGACCTATTTTGAACCCTGTGGAGATGGAAATGCCTGACGAAGAAGCTGTAATTGCTCGTATTAAAGCGGATGATGAGTATGTGAAAATGTTTGCCGATGTGTATCCTAATGAAAAAGACCCAATAACTTATAAAAATATCACATGGGCCATAGGCGCTTTTGAGCGTACACTACTTACTCCATCGCCTTTTGATGCCTATCTTTCTGGTGAGCAAGATGCCCTTACTCAAGAGCAAATCGAGGGTTTGAAAGTTTTTATGGATGCAGGTTGTACAACTTGTCATAATGGAGCACTATTAGGTGGAACTATGTTTATGAAATTTGGCTTATTCGCTGATTATTGGACATTAACCAACAGCAATCCTATCGATAGTGGTAAATATGTGGTGACACATAATGATGCTGACTTATTTGTGTTCAAAACACCTTCTTTGCGTAATGTTGCAATGACTTATCCCTACTTTCATGATGGTAGTGTAAAAGATTTGGGTGAAGCCGTAAAAATTATGTCTAAAACCGAAATAGGAAAAGATTTAACGGATGAGCAAACCAAAAGCATTGTTGCTTTCTTGGGTAGCTTGACAGGTAAGTTAAGATAGAGATAAAAAACACTTAATGAAAAAGCAGTAAGTCATACACTTGCTGCTTTTTTTTTATTTTGGAAGGAGACTCAAGTTTATGAGCTGTTTTGCTATCGGAATCGTTTTATTTTTCTACCGTGGTTGTAGATTGCTATTTTCTTGATGATTTTGGCTAGTCGAAAAGCGATAAATCAAAAAAAAACGTTCCTTTGCAATCTTAAATATTAAAAAATAGAATAATGGCAAAAATATTAGGCATGGGAAATGCCCTAGTGGATATGTTAATCCAAATAGATGGCGATGATTTCCTCGAAAAAAATAATCTTCCAAAGGGAAGTATGCAATTGGTAGATTGGGATACAGCAAGTAATGTGCTTGCAATGAGTGAGGGCTTTCAACGCAGTCAGGCATCGGGTGGCTCTGCTGCAAATACCATTCATGGATTGGCAAAGTTGGGCGTAGAAACGGGTTTTATTGGTAAAGTTGGGAAAGATGAAATCGGTGAATTCTTCAAAAAAGACCTTTTTGATGCGGGTGTAAATCCTCAATTGGCCGAAAGCGAAACAAAATCGGGTGTGGCTGTGGCATTAGTGAGTCCCGACTCGGAACGTACTTTTGCAACCTTTTTAGGTGCAGCTGTAGAAATCTCGGCAGAGGATTTGACTGCTGAAATGTTTGCCGGCTACGATTATTTTCATATCGAAGGGTATTTAGTTCAAAATTATGCACTCGTGGAGCGTGCGGTGATTCTTGCTAAAGAAAATGGATTGAAAATTAGCTTAGATCTTGCTAGCTATAATGTTGTAGAGGATAATTTGGAATTTCTACAACGAATTATCAAAGAGTATGTTGATATTGTATTTGCCAATGAAGAAGAAGCTAAATCCTTCACGGGCAAGGAGCCTGAAGAAGCTTTACATGCGATTGCTGAAGTTGCAGAATATGCCATTGTAAAAATTGGTAGCAAAGGTTCTATGGTAAAACATCAAGGTAAAGTTTATACTGCAGGGGTGATTGAGGCCAATAGTATTGATACAACCGGTGCAGGTGATTTATATGCGTCTGGATTTTTATATGGTTTGCATAAAGGAGTAAGTCTTGATGAGGCTGCTCGTATTGGCTCTATTACCGCTGGAAATGTTATAGAGGTTATTGGTGCAAAAATGGATGAAGAACGTTGGCAACGAATCTATGATATGATTGGATAGTCAATAATCAAAAAAATACTAAGCCATCGTTTTACTAATTATTGAATTGGTAAAGCGGTGGCTTTTTTTATGTAAAAATTTGAATAGATAATACGCTTCACTATTGTCGTTTTATTTTCATAGAGTTAAAAAAGAATCAAGAAATACAGAAGAAGAAAAACAAAAAAGACAACTCAAAATACAAATATGGAAATTAGATCAATTTATACACATTATATGCAAAAATCTCGCTGAACGAATTGTAATATTTATTACATTTACACCTCTTTTAGAAGACCTAACACAGCTTCAAAATAAAAGAAACATAAAACACATTATATAAACATATAAAACACAAGCATATGAAAATTTTTCAAGCCAACGAAATTAAAAATATTGCCTTGGTTGGCGGGGCGAAAGCAGGAAAGACCACACTGGCTGAGGCCATGCTTTTCGAAGGAGGATCTATTAAACGCCGTGGAACAATTGAAGATAAGAACACTGTTTCAGATTTTCGTGATATCGAATTAGATAAAGAACAATCTGTAGTATCAACAATTTTGCATACGGTTTATGAAGGAGTAAAAATCAATATTATTGATACTCCGGGTACTGCTGACTATGTGGGGGAAGTAGCTACTGGACTTAGTGTAGCCGACACGGCTCTTTTAGTGGTTGATGCCCATGAGGGTGTAGATGTGGGAGTGGAAATCGGTTGGAGAAACACACTTAGCCGAAATACGCCTACAGTATTTATCATCAATAAATTAGATCATGAAAAGGCTAATTTTGATGAAACCATGAGTCAATTGAAAACTGCCTTTGGCGATAAAGTTACCATTGCGCAGTATCCTGTAAATCAGGGTCCCGATTTTGATACTGTAATTGATTTGGTTTATATGAAACAAATCAAATACAAAAAAGGAGGTGGTGATGCTGAGATTACCGATATTCCTGAATCGGAGAAAGCCAAAGCCGAAGAACTGGAAAAAGCTTTAATTGAAGCTGCCGCTGAAGGTTCTGAAGAGTTGATGGAGATTTATTTCGAAAACGATACCTTAACCATCGACCAATTACGCGAAGGTATTCGTTTAGGAATTGCCAATCGTGCTTATTTCCCTGTATTTATTACTTCTGCAAAAGAATGTATCGGTGCGGGTCGTATTTTAGAATTTATCAATAAATCGGCTCCACTTCCAAAACGTCGTTACCGTAAAGGTAGTGATGGTAAAAAATACAATAGTAATCCTGACGATCCTACTACTTTATTTGTTTTCAAAACAGAGGTAGAACCGCATTTGGGCGAGATTTCTTATTTCCGTGTGTATGGAGGTCATGTGGAAGAAGGAATGGACTTGATAAATTCCAATACAGGAAATAAAGAGCGTCTTTCACAACTTTTGGTAAGTGTGGGTAAAAAAAGGGAAAAGGTAGCCAAGATATGTGCCGGAGATATTGGAGCCGCTATTAAGTTAAAAGATACACATAGTAACCAAACTTTGGTAACATCAGCTAATAAAGATGTTGTTTTGGATCCAATTCAATTCCCAGATCCAATTTATAGTACTGCCATCAAGGCTGAAAATTCCAGCGATGATGAAAAGATGGGATTGGTATTAAACGAAATGCATAAAAGTGACCCTTCATTCAGAGTAGGCTATTCACGTGAGTTGAAACAGTTGATTATCGAAGGTATGGGTGAGCAGCACATCAATGTTGCAAAATGGTATTTTGATAAAGTGTATAAGATTCCATTCCATTTCGAAACACCAAAAATTCCTTATCGTGAAACCATTACCAAGTCGGCCAAAGCTGATTACCGCCATAAAAAACAATCTGGTGGATCCGGTCAGTTTGGAGAGGTGCATCTTTTGATTAAACCTTATGAAGAAGGCTATACCGATCCTAGTGATTTTAATGTTCGTGGTACTGATGAGTATGATTTAGATTGGGGAGGTAAACTTATTTTCAAGAATTGTATTGTTGGTGGAGCCATCGATACGCGCTTCCTCCCAGCTATCTTAAAAGGTATTATGGAGCGTATGGAAGAAGGTCCTTTAACAGGTTCTTATGCACGCGATATCATTGTATATGTATATGATGGTAAAATGCACCCAGTTGATTCCAATGAAATTTCATTTAAATTAGCAGGTCGTCATGCTTTTAGTACTGCATTTAAAAATGCAGGTCCAAAAATTATGGAGCCTATTTATGATGTTACTGTACTTGTTCCAGAAGATATGATGGGTAATGTAATGACTGACCTTCAAGGACGTCGTGCTATGATTATGGGAATGGAAGCTCAAGGACATATGCAGCAGATTAATGCCCGTGTGCCTTTGGCCGAGATGAATCGTTATAGTACCGCTTTAAGCTCGTTGACATCGGGACGTGGTATGTTTAGTATGAAATATGCTGAATACCAACAAGTACCTAGCGATGTGCAAAAAGAATTACTTAAAAAATACGAAGAGGAAGAAGCTGAAGATTAATAATTCAGCTTTTAGTAATAAGTATAAAGAGCTCCATTATGGGGCTCTTTTTTTATTGCTTAATTCTTTAATTATCTAGCTATTAACCTGAGTTCGATGTAAGCTTTGCTCACAGTTTCAGATAATTAGTTCATATACGACTCAAATTTACGATGGACTATCGAGATAATTCGAGTATATTTGGGGAAGTATATGGGCTAATTATCGAAATTTATATAAAAAGTCAATAGCAAACCATCTTCGCACTAAATACCATTCGAAATAGCCCGCTATTACTTCGTGATATTTAGCAGCAAATCTGGTCTGCTATTGACTTTCTGTGAGTGAAATCTTACGTCGAACTCAGGTTATTAAAATGATAATTTAATTGATTGTGGATTTGAGAATAAGATTTTATTTTGTGTAAAAATATAAAATATGCATTTAAAAAAATGTATTTTTGCCGCTTGATACAAACGCCTGAAAAACACAATTCTGAATGAGTGAACAGATTAAACATGAGTGCGGAATCGCATTTGTACGACTATTAAAACCTCTTGAATATTATCGTGAGAAGTACGGAACAAGCTTCTACGGAATAAATAAGATGTACCTCTTGATGGAAAAGCAGCACAATCGGGGTCAAGATGGAGCTGGTATAGCAAACATTAAGATTGACACCGAGCCAGGAATGAAGTACATCGATCGTATTCGCTCTGTAGATAGTTCTCCAATTAAAGATATATTTGCCAGGATTTATGATGAGTATAGTAATATACAAGAGCAAAATCCAGACCTTCTGAACGATGTTAATTGGCTGAAGAAGAATGCGCATTTTACAGGAGAAGTTTTTCTTGGTCATTTGCGATATGGTACATTTGGCGATAATAGTGTGCATTATTTACATCCTTTTATTCGTCATAACAATTGGAAAACACGTAATTTGGTGGTTGCCGGTAACTTCAATCTGACCAATGTGGATGAGCTTTTTGCGAATCTTATTGAATTAGGACAGCATCCCATTGAAACCTCAGATACTGTTACTATTCTCGAAAAAATTAGTCACTTTTTAGATGAGGATGTGGATCGCATCTATCAGGCCAATAAGAATAAGGCTTCAAAGCGAAAGATGACCGATATTATTGCCGAAGAGTTGGATTTGGTTGAAATTCTTAAAAGATCGTCCAAACGTTGGGATGGTGGTTATGCAATGGCTGGAATGATTGGTCATGGTGATGCCTTTATCCTTCGCGACCCCAATGGTATTCGTCCAGCCTATTACTATCAGGATGATGAGGTTATTGTTGCGGCATCAGAACGACCTGTTATCCAAACTGCCTTTAATGTGCCTGTCGATTCGGTAAAAGAAATTGCTCCAGGTCATGCTCTAATAGTAAAAATGAATGGCGATACTTCTCATGTTGAGATTAACAAAGCCCGAGAGCGTTTGTCTTGTTCATTCGAGAGAATATACTTTTCAAGAGGTTCCGATTGTGATATTTATAAAGAACGAAAAAAATTAGGCCGCAATTTGGTGCCTCAGGTTTTAAAGTCGGTAGGCCACGATTTGAAAGATGTGGTTTTCTCTTATATACCCAATACGGCTTCTGTAGCATTTCGTGGAATGGCTGAGGCTTTGACCGATTATTGTAGCGAGGTAAAGCGTGATCAAATACTTAAGCTTGATGGTAAAGGAAGTATTGAAGAAATTGAAGAAATCCTAAATAAAAAACCTCGTATCGAAAAGATTACGGTGAAAGATGTGAAAATGCGTACTTTCATTACTCAAGATAATCAACGCGACGATCTTGTAGCTCATGTGTATGACGTTACTTACGGAGCGGTAAAAGATTATGTCGATACACTAGTTATTCTTGATGATTCTATTGTGCGAGGAACTACATTAAAACAGAGTATTCTTCGTATTCTTGACCGCCTACACCCTAAAAAGATTGTAGTGGTTTCATCAGCTCCGCAAATTCGTTATCCTGATTGCTATGGAATTGATATGGCAAAATTGAATGACTTTATTGCTTTTCAAGCTGCTATTGCACTCTTGAAAGAGAAGAATATGGAATCGGTAATTAATGATGTTTATAAGAAAGCCCTTGTTGAGGTTGAGAAACCAAAAGAGGATCAGGTGAATGTGGTACGAGAAATATATGAACCTTTTACCGCCGAGCAAGTGTCGGCTAAAATTAGTGAATTGCTTACGCCGAAAGATATTTCTGCTGAAGTGGAGATTATTTACCAAAGTATAGAGGCTTTACATGATGCTATTCCAAATGATCGTGGAGATTGGTATTTTACGGGTAAATATCCAACCCCAGGTGGAGTAAAGGTGGTAAATCAGTCCTTTATCAACTACATCGAAGGTCGTAATGAACGTGCATACTAAAATTTTAATAAAAAATATTGCAAGTTATACAATTGATAATTAGATAAATATATAATTTATAAAAAGATTTTTTACAAATTTTATTCTTTATCTTTGAAATATTAAAAAATAGTGTAATTTTGCAGTCCCGTTAGGGGGTACTGACCCATGGTGTAATGGTAGCACTACAGTTTTTGGTACTGTCAGTCAAGGTTCGAATCCTTGTGGGTCAACAAGGGAAAGCCCGAAAAGCATTCCCTGGTATCGTTTCTGATACCGACAGAAGGAGATTTGATAAAGAGGGGACATTAGTCCCCTCTTTGTTTATCCAAAATATTATATATGATAAGTAAGAAAAAAGTATTAGAGTTAATTGAAGAACGCATAGAAGGTACCGATATCTTTATTGTGGATGTGGATATTAGTGCAGGAAATAAAATCTCCATTACTTTAGATGCAGATGAGGGTTTAAGTATCGAAAAATGTATGTCGGTAAGTCGTAATGTGGAACATAATCTCGACCGTGAAGAAGAAGATTTTTCCCTTGAAGTAACCTCTTTTGGATTATCAAACCCCTTTGTAATGCCTCGTCAGTACCAAAAATACATCGGTAGAAAAGTGGAGGTGATTACTCACGAAATGAAAAAGTATACAGCAACACTCTTAGCTTTTGACGAGAAAGGCTTAGATTTAGAATTAGAATTAACAAAAAAACAGATAAAGGCTAAAGTTGAGCCTAAAGTGAATATTTCTTTTGATGAAATAAAAGAAACCAAAGCAGCAATAAGTTTTAAAAAATAAAATTATAAGATATGGACAGTATCAATCTGGTAGAATCATTTGCCGAATTTAAGGAATTCAAAAATATTAATCGCCCAACCATGATGCGTATTTTGGAAGAGGTTTTTCGTAACACTCTTTTAAAAACCTATGGTACCGATGATAATTACGATATTATTGTAAACGTAGATAAAGGTGATTTGGAGATCTGGCGTTTCCGCGAAGTGGTGGAAGATGGAGCTGTGGAAGATGAAAATCGTCAAATTGCTTATTCTGATGCTATTAAAATTGAGCCTGACTTTGAAGTAGGTGAAGAGGTTTCAGAAGAGGTGAAATTGAGTGATTTTGGTCGTCGTGAAGTATTGACTATTCGTCAAAATTTGGTGGCTAAAATTCAAGAATTTGAGCGTGATAACGAATTTAAGAAATACAAGGATCGTATAGGTGATGTTGTTTCGGGTGAAGTATATCAAATCTGGAAAAAAGAGATTTTGGTATTAGATGATGAAGGTATTGAACTAATTCTTCCAAAAACAGAGCAGATTCCTTCAGACTTTTTTAGAAAAGGAGATAATATCCGTGCGATTGTTCTTAAGATTGAAACACGAAATAATAATCCTGTAATTATACTCTCTCGTACTTCTCCAATATTCTTGGAACGCTTATTCGAAATGGAAGTGCCTGAGATTTTCGACGGATTAATTACCATTAAGAATATTGTTCGCGAACCTGGTGAACGTGCTAAAGTAGCGGTAGAATCTTACGATGATCGTATTGATCCTGTAGGTGCTTGTGTGGGAATGAAAGGTTCTCGTATTCATGGTATTGTACGTGAATTGCGTAATGAAAACATTGACGTAATCAATTATACTACCAATATGAGTTTATATATTCAACGTTCGTTGAGTCCTGCAAAAATTACATCCATCGTATTAAATGAGGATGAAATGCGAGCAGATGTTTACCTAAAACCTGATCAGGTTTCATTGGCCATTGGTAAAGGTGGACATAATATTAAGTTGGCAGGAAGACTTACTGGTTACGAAATTGATGTATATCGCGATAGCGAAGAAGATATGGAGGATGTGGATTTGAACGAATTCTCAGATGAAATAGATGCTTGGATTATCGACGAGTTCAGAAATATAGGTTGTGATACCGCTAAAAGTGTATTAGATATTGGAATCGAAGAGTTGGTACGTCGTACCGATCTTGAAGAAGAAACTGTAAAATCAGTGGTTAATATTCTTAAATCAGAATTTGAATAATCAACAAAGAATTACAACCAATTATCTAATACAGAATTAATAAAGGCAATACTCAAAGTTTAAAATAATAATATGACAGCAACACGAAAAGACAAACGTTTGAGAAAAGTGGCAGGGGAGTTTAATGTTGGTACATCAACCATAATTGAATTTTTATCTGGCAAAGGGTTTGAAATCGAGAGTAGTCCAAATACCAAGATTACTCCTGAGATGTATGATCTTTTGGATGCAAATTTCCAGTCCGATAAGTCGTTGAAAGCGCAGAAAGAGGCAGTAAAACATGAGTTTACAAGTGCTCGTCGTGCAGAGAAAGAGAAATTGGAGAAGGAAAAAGCAGAAAGAGAAGCTGCAGAGGCCTTGGCTCGTGAAAGATTAGCCGCTGAAAAAGCTGCTGAAGAAGCACGTAAAGAGGAAGAAGCGCGTAAAGCTGCGCAAGTGATTAAGACAGAAATTCCCAAACCAAAAGTGGTGGGGAGTATCGACTTGGATAAGGGCAAGAAAAAAGCGAATAAAGAGGAAGCAAAAAAAGAGCCTAAGGATGCTAAAGCAGAGCTTGTGAAAGAAGATGTTGCTGTTGATACACAAGTAGATGCTAAAAAAATACCTGTAGCTGAAGAGCCTGCCAAATTGGAGTCAAAGGAAGAGCCTAAAGAAGAGCCAAAAAAGGAAACTTCAAAAGGGCCAAAGATTTTAGGTACGGTTGACTTAAAAGGGATGAATCAAAAAACACGTCCTGATAAAAAGTCGAAGAAGGCAAAACAAGCCGAAGCTCAGCAAAAAGCTAAAGAAAAGGAAGTGGTGAAGGAAGAAGTTGTAAAAGAGACTCCCGTAGTGGAAGCTCCAACTCCTGCACCTGAGAAGGAAGTGAAGGCTCCACGAGAAGATAATTTTGTGAAGACAGAAGTAGAGAAACTTAGTGGGCCTACTGTTCTAGGAAAAATAGATTTACCTGTAGAGCGTAAATCAGAAAAGAAAAAACCGATAGGATCATCGTCGGATAATCCAAATAAAAAGAAGAAGCGTAAGCGGATTCGTAAAGATGGTGTTAAACCAGCTAATGCGAATCAGAAGCAAAATGCCAATCAAAAGCAAAAATCGAAGGATAGTCGTTTTAAGAATAAGAAAAAGAAAAAAGACTTAAAACCAGAATTGTCTGAGGAGGATATTTCTAAGCAAATTAAGGAAACATTGGCTCGCTTGAATGATTCATCCAAGAAAACATCTGTGAAGCACCGCCGTCAAAAACGGGATAATATAGGTAAAGCTCAGATGGCTGAAATGGAGAAAATGGAGCAAGAAAAGTCAACTATTAAAGTAGCAGAATTTGTTACAGCAAATGAATTGGCTACCATGATGGATATTAGTGTCAATGATGTTATTGCCACTTGTATGTCATTAGGTCTATTTGTTTCTATTAACCAACGATTGGATGCGGAAACCATTGTAATTGTGGCTGAAGAATTTGGCTATACAGTGGAGTTCCTTAATGTGAAAGAAATAGAAGAGTCAGAAGCCATTGAAGAGGATAAAGAGGAAGATTTAGTGCCTCGTAATCCTATTGTTACCGTAATGGGTCACGTTGACCATGGTAAAACTTCCTTGCTTGACTTTATCCGTACTACCAACGTAATTGCCGGTGAGGCTGGAGGAATTACCCAGCACATTGGTGCCTATGAGGTAGAATTGAAAGATAAAAGTAAAATTACTTTCTTAGATACTCCGGGTCATGAGGCATTTACTGCCATGCGTGCAAGGGGTTCTAAAATTACAGATATTGCAGTAATTGTGATTGCTGCAGATGATAGTATCATGCCTCAAACGAAGGAGTCGATCAACCACGCACAAGCTGCGGGTGTTCCCATTATATTTGCTATCAATAAAATTGATAAGCCGGGAGCCAACCCTGATAAAATTAAAGAAGAATTAGCTAATATGAATTTATTGGTTGAGGACTGGGGTGGTAAGATACAGTCGCAAGATATATCAGCCAAAAAGGGTACAGGTGTTGACGAATTAATGGAAAAGATTGTACTTGAGGCCGAGATGCTCGATCTTAAAGCAAACCCAAATCGTAAAGCCAACGGAACCGTACTTGAAGCTTCCTTGGATAAAGGAAAAGGATATGTTACCAAGATGTTAGTTCAGAATGGAACATTGAAAGTAGGTGACATCGTTCTTGCGGGTATGAGTTATGGTAAAGTAAAAGCCATGTATAACGAACGGAATAAGTTAGTTAAAACGGCAGGTCCAGCTACTCCTGTTTTGGTATTAGGATTGAATAGTGCTCCTCAAGCGGGAGATGCTTTCCGTGTTTACTCTGATGAAAAAGAGGTAAAATCCATTGCGAGTAAGCGTGAACAACTGCAACGTGAGCAGGGAGTACGTACACAAAAACATATTACTTTGGATGAGATTGGCCGTCGATTGGCAATTGGTGATTTCAAAGAGTTGAACTTGATTGTAAAGGGTGATGTGGATGGTTCTATCGAAGCATTATCAGATGCCTTAGTGAAATTAAGTATGGACGAGATTCAGGTAAATATCATTCATAAATCTGTAGGACAGGTTAATGAGGCTGATGTTACCTTGGCTTCAGCTTCGGATGCAATTATTATTGCTTTCCAAGTTCGTCCTTCCCCAGCTGCACGACAGTTGGCAGAAAAAGAGCAAATTGATATCCGAACTTATTCAGTAATTTACAAAGCAATAGATGAAGTAAAAGAAGCGATGCAAGGAATGCTTTCACCAGATGTTGTTGAAGAGATAGTATGTAGCGTTGAAGTACGTGAAGTATTTAAGATTACGAAAGTGGGTACTGTTGCAGGTTGTTATGTATTGGATGGTAAGATTACACGAAATACAAAAATCCGCTTAATACGTGATGGTATTGTGATTTACGAAGGTGCTCTTGGATCACTTAAACGTTTCAAAGATGATGTGAAAGAAGTATCCAAAGGTTACGAATGTGGATTGAATATTGATAAATTTAATGATATTAAGGTTAATGATATCATTGAAGGTTACGAATTGAAAGAAGTAGAACGTTCACTATAATTATTCAAAAAAAAGCTGATTGGAAATATTCCAATCAGCTTTTTTTTAAGCATTTTTTACTTCTCATTGTTCATTTGATAAAAGAAAAATATGAAAAATAATTATTGCGTAATAATGGCTGGTGGAGTCGGTGCTCGATTTTGGCCAATGAGCAAAACTGCTCGCCCAAAGCAATTTATCGATATTTTAGGAACTGGTGAAACCTTAATTCAACAAACGTTTAATCGTTTTTTGAAGGTTTGTCCTCCAGAGAATATTCTGATTGTTACCAACGAACGTTACAAAGACTTGGTAATTGAACAACTTCCAATGATTAAGGAAAGTCAGGTCTTATGCGAACCTTCTCGTCGAAATACAGCTCCCTGTATTGCCTATGCGAATTATAAAATCCTGTCGGAGAATCCTGATGCTCGCATCGTTGTAGCTCCATCTGATCATATCATTATGAAAGAAGATGTGTTTGTGGAGGTTGTAACTGAAGCATTGGATGTGGTTGCTAATAATGATTGGCTGCTTACATTGGGAATTAAACCCAGTCGCCCCGATACAGGTTATGGCTATATACAATATAATGGCGATGCTCCTTATGAAAAAAATAAGGATATTAAAAAGGTGAAAACCTTTACCGAAAAACCTCAATTGGAAATGGCCAAGCAATTTTTAGAAAGTGGCGATTTTCTATGGAATGCCGGAATTTTTATCTGGAGCTTAAAGAGTATTATGTCTGCATTCAAAAACTATCTTCCTGAAGTAGATTCATTATTTGCCGAAGGAGAAGGAAAGTATAATACGGCAGAAGAATCGTCTTTTATTAATGATACCTACTCGGTTTGTAGCAATATTTCTATTGACTACGGTATTATGGAGAAAGCCCAGAATGTGTATGTATATGCTGCCGATTTTGGATGGTCTGATTTAGGCACTTGGGGCTCGTTATACGATATTAAAGAAAAAGATGCTGATGGCAACGCTGTGATTGGAAACAAGGTGATGACTTATAATTCGAAGAATTGTATTGTTAATATGCCAAAAAATAAATTGGTTGTAATACAAGGTCTTGAAGATTATATTGTTGCCGAAGGAGATCATTCATTACTTATTTGCAGAAAAGAAGATGAGCAAATGATACGGAATATTGTGAACGATATTCAAATTGAAAAAGGGGAACAATATGTTTAATCATATTGTTTGTTTGCCGTTATAATAAATAATTTCGAAACTAGATTAATCAGATTTTTATGAAAAAGAGTTTTTTATTAATCCTTATAATAGGATTTTTATCGACAACATTTGCTACAAAAGCAAAGGCTGACGAAGGAATGTGGTTGCCACTACTTATCAAGCGATTGAATTATGTGGACATGCAGAATGAAGGGCTAAAGCTCACTGCAGAAGAAATTTATAGTGCGAATCACTCCAGTTTAAAAGATGCAATTATTCAATTGGGAAATGGTTGTACAGGAGAGATTATCTCCAATGAAGGTCTTATCCTAACCAATCATCATTGTGGTTTTGGTAGTATCCAATCGCATTCTACTGTTGAGCACGATTATCTTACCGATGGTTTTTGGGCTATGACAAAGGAAGAAGAATTGCCAAACCCTGGTTTCTTTGTTAAGTTTTTGATACGTATTGATGATGTTACTAAGCAAGTTTTATCGAAAGTAAATGATAAGATGTCTGAAGAAAAACGTGCTTCAGTAATTAGTAAAGCAATCCGTGAATTGAAAGAAAAAAACAACGATGACGGAAAATACGATGTCGTTATTAAACCCTTTTTCAAAGGGAATGAGTATTATATGTTTATAATGCAAACCTATAACGATGTTCGCTTGGTTGGAGCTCCTCCTTCATCAATTGGGAAATATGGTGGCGATACGGACAACTGGATGTGGCCACGTCATACTGGAGATTTCTCGATGTTTCGTGTTTATACTGCTCCTGATGGCAGCCCAGCTGAATATTCTGAAAATAATATTCCCATGAAACCAAAGAAATTTTTACCTGTTTCGGTGGCTGGCGTTAAAGAGAAAGATTTTGCTATGATTATGGGTTATCCAGGAAGTACCGATCGTTATCTTACTTCATACGGAATTCACCACAATTTGAATTTGGTATATCCTACACGCATAAAAATTCGTCGTGCTAAATTGGATATCTATTCAGAAGATATGAAAGCGGATCCAAAGGTGCGTATTCAATATGCTTCAAAGTATGCACGTGTGGCAAATTATTGGAAGAACTTTATTGGAATGAGCAAAGGTTTGAAAAAACTAAAAGTTGCTGAGAAGAAGAAAGCCACTGAGGATAAATTGGTAGAGTGGATTGATGCTGATAAAGACCGACAAGCCAAATATGGTAATGCTTTAGCTGATATTGAAGAAGCCTATAAAACCATTGACAAATATACAGTTCAAAAATATTATTATTATGAGGCTATCGTTTACGGGCCTGAAATCTTGAATTTAAGCAGGTCGTATAGGAAGCTGCTTGCCCAATTGAAAATGCGCAAACGTGATCAGGGTGAGATAGCTGCTTTAACTGCTGACTTGAAGAAGAAGGCTGATTTGTTTTTTAAAGATTATAATAAACCTACCGATCAAAAGGTGTTTGCTAAGATGATGCAAATGTTTCATGAAAATGTTATCGAGGATCAGCAACCTCAATATTTAATTGATGCTTCCATAAAATATCGATTAGACTATGATGCCATGGCTGCCGATGTATATAAAGCTACAATGTTTTGTGATAAGGAAAAGTTGATGAAGTTTCTCGATAAACCCACAGCAAAAGAATTGGCTGAAGATCCTGCCTATGTAGCAATGATGGCCTTTGGAAATAGCTATAATAAGTTTAAGAAAGAGTCGGAAAAAGCTACGGAGCAATTGGCAAGAGGAAACCGATTATTTATTGATGCATTACGTAAAATGGAAAAAGATAAGAAGTTTTACCCAGATGCAAACTTTACTATGCGCTTAACTTATGGTACTGTAGGTGGTTATGATGCTGCTGATGCAATACATTATAAATATTATACCACTATTGATGGTTTGATGGCTAAGGAAGATCCAAATAATCCGGAGTTTATCGTTCCTGCACGTTTGAAGGAATTATATGAGAAAAAGGATTATGGAATTTATGGCCAAGATAGTACGCTTCATGTTTGCTTTTTGTCAAATAATGATATTACAGGTGGTAATTCAGGAAGCCCTGTAATCAATGGCAAAGGCGAGTTGATAGGTTTGGCATTTGATGGAAACTGGGAAGCTATGAGTGGAGATATTGCTTTTGAGCCTGAACTTCAACGTACCATTTCTGTGGATATCCGTTATGTATTATTTATTATTGATAAATATGCAGGAGCGACCAATTTGATTGATGAAATGCAACTTGTAGGTCAAAAATAATAAAGGCTTAGCTAAAAATTACAATGCCTGTTTAGGACATCCCTAAACAGGCATTTGTGTTTATATGAGCGTTGCTAGAATAGGTTAGTACCAAGGTCTTTTACGGTAGTTCCTTGTGTTTTTTATATTAAGCGACTTGCTTGTTTTTGTCACATTTGTGTTTTTTCTTTTTTTATGATTTCTTGCACTACATGAGGTAATGCTTAACATTCCAAGGGATATAATTGCGATAAAAAATGTTCGTTTTACTAAAATGGATGTATTGTTCATGGCAAAGTTTTTACGTTCCCAGCTAGATGATAATTAGAAAGCTTTCTAACAATGGGTCTTATACCATATTAATTTAATAATGTTACAATGATTTTTTTGTTTTATTTTTGACAAAATTATTAATTGATATAAAAGTATTATCTATGAATTTATCAAAGCGTTTTCTTCTAGTTCTTGCAGTAATCGTATTTTTTTCAAACAATATTTTCGCTCAGTTGAGTGGAACAAAAACCATTGGGGGTACAAACCCTGATTATGCTACTTTCTCAGCAGCAGTATCTGACCTTAACTCGAGTGGAGTAAATGGTCCGGTAGTTTTTAATGTAGCGCCAGGTACTTATGATGAGCAATTTGTTTTGGCAAGTGTTACAGGAGCAAGTGATACTAATACGATTGTATTCCAGTCGAGTAATGGAGATAGTACATCCGTAATTTTAAAGTATGCGGCCGCAACTACTGCTACAGATAATTATGTAGTTAAACTTGATGGGGCTGATCATATTAGCTTTAAATCGATGACCATAAAACGCTATGGTGCTGGAGGCTATGCTATGGTAGTTCGCTTTGAAGGAGCCTGTGATTCCATATCATTCGAGAATAACGTAATAATGAATGACGCCATTAATAGTACTTCAGATCAAACAACACTGATTTATGCAGTGAATGGTGGTACTAACACCCACGAATATAGCTCTTTTGTAAATAATCGTTTTGTGAATGGGGCAAATGCGATTTATCACTTCGGTCCAAGTAGTAGTGTGAAATGCGATGGAACGATTGTTAGTAATAATATTTTTGAGAATCAAGGGAAGTATGCAATGCGCTTATCTTATCAAAGTGCTCCCCTTATTAGTGGAAATAAAGTAACTAATAATGCCGGAAGTGCCTCTACTTATACGGCGTTTATTGGAAATTATATTGACAGCGCTTTTGTTTTTGAGAATAATAAATTGGCCTTGACAAAAGGAACAGGACTATCCTTGCAGACTTCATCAGGAGGTGGTGCTACAGGTTTGATAACAAATAATTTTATCAGTATTGCAGGTACGGGTACCGGAATAACGTTAAATAATACGGGACATCAGAATATTTATTTTAATAGCATTAGAATAGTAGGAGCATCGGCCATTGGTGCTTACTTTCAAGGTTCTGCTACTAACGCAAATCGCTTTAAGAATAATATCGTTCAAATGGATGGTAATGCAAGCTGTATGAAAGTGTATAATGCTCCAAACGCATTTTTGGAGTTGGATTATAATAACTATTATTTTCCTAATGGAAATATGGGAAAGTATAATAACTCAACATATTATACCACATTGGCTGCATGGCAAACAGCTACAAGTAAAGAAGTGAATTCTTTGAATTTTATTCCTAATTTTATGAGTGTTACCGATCTCCATATTGTTAGTTCAAATGTTGCTTTACAAGGAACATCTTCCAATACAAGTCCTTTTAGTAATAAGGATATTGATGGACAAAAGCGAAATTCAGTAACACCTGATATGGGAGCTGATGAATTCTCCATAACTGATGTAGCTATTGATTCTATTCATTTGGATACAAGTATGTGCTATGGAGATCATTATGTTTTGAAAGTGGATATTAAGAATACAGGCAATGTTACACTTACCTCGGTTAATGTTCCCATTGTTTATACTATGGTGTTGGGTAGTGCTATTAACACTGGCTTAGCGCAAATATCAAGCTTGGCTCCAGGTGCTGTTTATACACATACATTTGCAACGCCTGTTCCTGGGCTTCCTATAGGAAATCAGGTTTTTAGAATGATGATTAATATGACTGATGATGCAGATTCTACGAATAATTATGATTCAATAAATGTTGCTATTCATGATTACCCCTATTCAAAATTACCCAATGACACTGCTGTATGTGGTGGTCAAACTTTGGTTTTAGATCCAGGTCCGGGCTATACGTATTTATGGTTTGACGGTTCTACCAACCAAACTTATACTTTGGATTCTACAGGGATTGGTTATGGAGGAAAGTATATTTCGGTAGAAATTAGTAATTATGGATGTACTATAGATGACTCTACCTTGGCGCTATTTGTAAATTGTACAAGTATTGAGAATATGGAAAAAGCGCAGTCTTTCCATATTTATCCAAATCCTACAAAAGATGTTCTTCGAATTAATAATACCTCAAATCAGCCTATTAAGGAGGTGGAAATTCTAAGTATGGATGGCCAGTTACTTCGTAGTATGCGTTTCGCAAACAGAGAAAGTATTAATGTTTCCGAACTTCCATCGGGTTTATTCTACCTACGTATTTATACTGATGACGGAGTAATAGTCAAGAAGTTTGTAAAAGACTAGGGGTGAGATGATATATTAAAGTATATGCGTAGCATCATCTTCATTTTTATAATAGCTATCTCTGTTCAGATAAAACCCCTTTTTGCTCAGCTTGACACTTTGCAAACTGAGATTTTTGAGAGCCAGAATGATAGTGCTGATTTGGCAGCGAATTTTTATAATATTTACGATTCATTGACCAAATTACGTTATCCAGCCAATTATATCTATCATAGTTGGAATACCCAACAGATTCGTTATCGTCTCGATGGAGAAGATTTGAAGTTGGATTCTCAAATGATTGTATTGCAAAACCGCGATCAAGGAAAGTTGTACTATCATCCTTTCAAGGGAGAAGTTACTTCCCGATTTGGGTATCGGCGCTATCGCTTCCATTATGGTATTGATATAGATTTGGTTACAGGCGATCAAGTGGTGAGTGCTTTTGATGGAATGGTGCGTGTGGTGCGCTATGATAAAGGTTATGGGAATGTAATTGTAATTCGAAACGATAATGGTTTGGAAACGGTTTATGCACATCTCCTAAAGGCTTTAGTAGATACAAACCAGTTTGTAAAAGCGGGTGATGTAATTGCCTTTGGAGGAAATACAGGGCGTTCAACAGGTAGTCATCTGCATTTTGAATTACGGTATTTAGGCGCAGCCATAAATCCAGAATCTCTTATCGACTTTGAGAATTATAAACTATTATCAGACACCGTATATCTCACTCCGGAGCATTTCAAATACTTAAATCGTATAAAGGCTGATAAAAACGCCAAATACCATATTGTACGTAGTGGTGATAATTTGGGGAGAATTGCACGGCGATATCACACGAGTGTAAGCAAACTTTGCTACTTAAATGGAATAAATCAAACCAGCATTATTCGTATAGGGCAAAAAATAAGAGTGCGATAATTTCATATTCTCAGTAGGCTTTAAATAAAAAATCGGACTTTAGTTGCCTAAAGCCCGATTCGTTTTTTTTATTAATGAGTTATTATTCCTCAATAACAATTTCGTGTGTCATTTCAGCTACTTTATCAAGCATTGCAGTCACACCACAATAACGATCTTGAGAAAGGTTAACCGCTTTTTCTAGTTTTTCCATAGGAAGGTCTTTTCCTTTGAAAGAATAGATAATGTGGATTTTATGAAAATACTTTGGGTGCTCATCAGTAAGCTCACCACTTACATTTACATTAAAATCCTCAGGGAAAACGCGCATTTTGTTTAGAATAGAAATTACATCCATTCCTGTACATCCACCAAGCGAAACCAAAGTTAATGGCTTGGGTCTTGGACCATAGTTCTCGCCTCCTACACGCTCATCAGCATCCAAAGGGATAATATGACCATTTACTTTAGCATCAAATGCCATCTTATCTTTCCACTTTACATCAATTGTTGTTGTTGCCATCTTATGTATTATTTTATTGTTATACTCTATTTCATATTCTTAGGAAAAGAGATTCCTAAAAACGCGGCAAATATACAAATAAGAATTTGATTGAGAATTTTGATATTTTTCCTTACCACTGTTTCTAATTAAAGTCAAAATAGTTTCCAAATATGTGATGCAAAATGTAGAATATCAGTAAAATGTGTGTAACAATGATTCCTTTTCTTGACAGGGTTTTCCCATTTGAGACTTTGCTTGTTATTCCTTGCTAAAAACAGGATTCGGGAGATGATAAATAATATAGCTTGCAATTTTGCGTTAGCTAAGCGATAAAATTGATGTAGTATAAACTGAAAGATTGCGAGTCTGGAAATTGCATTATAAATATGCTCTCAGATAACACCATTTTTTACTACTTTAGCGGCTGAAATCACATCGGTAGATATGGCAAAACAAGAAGATAAATACACCAAGAAAAGGCTTAAGGCATCCTATATTACTTCGGTTATTAGTATTACACTAGTGCTGTTTGTTTTGGGTTCTTTGGGTTTGTTAGTGCTTCAGGCTAAGCTTATTAGTAAACATGTACGCGAGAATATTCAACTCGAGGTGCATATGACCAAAGATGCTAAGGAAGCTGATATTATGCGCCTGAAAAAATATCTTGATGCCAAGCAGAATGTGAAATCTACAAAGTATATATCTCCCGAAGAAGCAGCAGAAACTTATTCCAAAGATATAGGAGAGGATTTTGTTAAATTTTTAAATGGGGAAAATCCTTTGCATGCAAGCATTGAGGTGTTTATGAATGAAGATTACGCTAATGTTGATAGCCTTGCCCAGCTTGCAAGTATTATTGAAACTCATAAAGGAGTGGAGGATGTTCGTTACCATAAAAGCTATGTAGAGATGGTAAATAAGAATATTGGCCGCATAACCATGGTTTTTTTAATCGTGGTTGTTCTCCTGTTGCTTATCTCTATTGTTTTGATAAATAATACAATACGACTTTCGGTTTATTCCAGTCGATTTATCATACGCGCCATGCAATTGATTGGTGCAACACAAGGCTTTATCCGTAAGCCTTTTGTTTGGAAAGGAATTATTCAAGGGCTAATTAGCTCGGTATTGACCATAGGGATTCTAATTGCAATTTTGTATAAAATTCATATTCTATTCCCCGACTTGGTTAATCTTCAATATATTGATATGTACTTGATGTTATTTGGCGGTATTATTTTGGTAGGCGTTTTAATATCATGGTGGTCAAGTTCATTGGCCGTCCGCAAATACTTAAGAATGACATTAGATAATATTTATCTATCATAAAAAAATAAATTATGGCAGTTTCAAATACAAACGAAGAAGTGCAATTTGCATTTAATAAAAAGAATTATATGCTTATGGGCATAGGCATTCTATTGCTTCTAATTGGTTTTTTCCTTTTAGCAGGTGGAGGTTCTGATGACCCAAATGTTTTTAATCCAGAAATATTCAATAGTCAACGACTTATTGTAGCACCACTATTTATGTTAGCGGGTTTCTTTCTTGAGATTTATGCAATTATGTATCGTAAAAAGAAAGATAATTAATGACTTGGATTGAAGCTTTTATTCTTGCTATTGTAGAGGGCTTAACAGAGTTTTTGCCTGTATCTTCAACGGGACATATGATCATTACCCAAGGACTTATGGGTATGAAAAGTACAGAGTTTTCCCGTGTTTTCTTAATTGCTATTCAGTTTGGAACCATTCTTTCGGTGGTTGTGCTTTACTGGAAACGATTTTTCCAGTCCATGAGTTTTTACTATAAATTATTTGTGGCATTTTTACCTGCGGCTTTCTTTGGATTGCTTCTGAATGATTATATCGATGAGCTGTTGGAAAGTGTTTATGTTGTGGCTATTATGCTGATTCTTGGAGGAATAGTTCTTGTATTTGTCGATCGTTGGTTTAAAGGAAATGATAAAATCGAGGAACGTGAAATAAGCTATTCCGATGCTTTGAAAATCGGACTATTTCAAGTAATTGCCATGGTTCCCGGCGTATCTCGTTCGGCTGCAACAATTATCGGAGGTATGACTCAGAAGTTTTCAAAAAAGCAGGCTGCGGAGTTTTCATTCTTTTTAGCCGTTCCAACGATGTTTGCAGCAACTGCTTACAAAATGCTGAAGGGTTACGAAGCCATTAACTCTGACAATATTGGAATCCTTATTTTTGGTAATGTGATAGGCTTTTTAGTGGCTTTGGTTGCCATCAAATCCTTTATCTCTTATCTTACTAAGCACGGTTTTGCCATATTTGGTTACTACCGAATTATTATCGGGGTGCTTATTCTTGTGCTTTATTTCTTTGGTGTTAATCTAAGTATTGACTAATGGCCTTTGATTTTGTAGCCGGAGAAATTCTCTTAATCGATAAAGAAGTGTCATGGACATCTTTTGATGCTGTAAAATCCATTCGCGGTACTTTACAGAAAGCTTATAACCTTCGTCGATTCAAAGTGGGTCATGCGGGGACTTTAGACCCTTTGGCTACGGGTTTACTACTGATATGTACAGGTAAGGCCACAAAGAAAATTGATAGCCTACAAGCTCAGGAAAAGGTTTATACCGGAAAAATTTTTCTGGGAGCTACCACGCCATCCGCTGATTTAGAAACGGAGGTTGATCAAACATTTCCGATAGATCATATTAGCGAACAGGATGTTTTAGACTGTGCCAAAAGTTTCGAAGGTGAACACGAACAAACACCGCCGGTATTTTCTGCAATAAAAGTTGATGGTAAACGTGCATACGACTATGCTCGTAAGAATGAAGAGGTAAAAATGAAAAGCCGAAAGATTTTCATTCATCATTTTAAGGTTACTAATATCGATTTTCCCGTGGTGGAGTTTGAAATAAAATGCAGTAAAGGAACCTATATCCGATCCATTGCCCGTGATTTTGGTTTGCGCCTCAATTCAGGCGGCTATTTACAGTTATTACGTCGCACTATGATTGGAGAATACTCGGTTGACGATGCGCTCACCGTTGGCCAAGTGAAAGAACTGATTATGCAGCAAGTGAATAATATGCAAGAATAAGGTTTTAGATGTTGCAATATTTCAGAATTGAAACTATTTAAGTAACCTTTTTGTTAATATTTCGTTAATAATTCCTAATAGCTTCGCTAATAAAATAAAAGGCTTTACAAAAGCATTTAAATGTAGTATATTTGCAGCCGCTTTTTAGCGTGGTAAACACACCGCAAAATTCATTAGAGAAGGTGTTTTTAACTTTATAAAATAGAGTGTATTATGAAATATTTGTCTTAGGGCAATGCGATATTACTAAATAAAAAAATAATATATATATGAAACTTTCCAAGTTTAATTATAATTTACCAAAAGAATTGATTGCCAAAATGCCACGAGAAAATCGTGACGAGTCGCGTTTGATGGTAGTAAATAGAAAAGACGGAAGTATTGAGGATTACTATTTTAAGGATATTCTTAATTTTTTCGATGATAAGGATGTGTTTGTAATCAATAATACAAAAGTATTTCCAGCACGTTTGTTTGGTACTAAGGAAAAAACAGGAGCTAAGATTGAGGTATTCTTACTTCGTGAATTGAACCGGGAAACCCGCCTTTGGGATGTGTTGGTAAACCCAGCGCGTAAGATTCGTATTGGTAATAAGTTGTATTTTGGTGAGAATGATGAGTTGGTAGCGGAGGTGATAGATAATACCACTTCGAGAGGTCGTACTCTTCGTTTCCTATTCGATGGTCCTTATGAAGATTTTAAGAAAACAATAGAAAGCTTGGGAGAAACACCCATTCCACCAGATTTGAATCGTGAGCCGGAAGAGATTGATAAAGAGCGTTATCAAACTGTTTTTGCACAAAAAGAGGGTGCTGTTGCTGCTCCTACTGCAGGTATGCACTTCAGTCGTGAATTGGTAAAACGTTTGGAGATTAAAGGCATTGAATTTACCGAAGTAACACTTCACGCAGGTGTGGGTAACTTCCGTAATATTGAAGTAGAAGATCTTTCGAAGCATAAAATGGATTCTGAAGAGATGTATATTTCAGAAAAAACGGCTGAGATTGTCAATGAGGCGATAAATAATAAACGTAAAGTTGTAGCTGTAGGAACGACTTCCATGAAAGCAATGGAGTCGTCGGTGAGTATTTCTAAGCATTTAAAGCCTTACGAAGGTTGGACAAATAAATTTATTTTCCCTCCTTATGAGTTCAGTATTGCCGATGCTTTGATTACTAATTTTCATGCACCTAAGACACCTATGATGATGCTTGTAGCCTCATTTGCCGGTTACGATTTATTAATGAAAGCTTATAAAGAAGCCATTAAGCGTAAGTATAATTTCCTTACTTATGGTGATGCGATGTTGATAATATAAAACTCGAAGAAATAATTTAGAAACCCGGAGTACGTAGTATTTCGGGTTT